>JAYEJK010000330.1:0-10041 GCA_034660535.1 Thermodesulfobacteriota bacterium
GTAAAATTGATATTAATCAAGGGGTAGATGAGACTTAAGGCATGAAAAATATATGTTTTTAAAAAAATCTTGATATCAAGTCATATGAAAAAGACTATAGTACATTTCAAATAAACCTTGAACCTTAAAACCCGGAACCCGGAACCAATGACATCGATTATTAGAGAAAAACAGTGCATAAGATCTTAACCCTCCCGCGCCTGTCTCCTTTTAAGCTCGGCTGTTTAGTCATTCTGGTATCCGCTCTTCTCTTTCGTTCATTCGATACCAAGCCCGTCCTGCTGACCACTCTGGATAACCGTTTGATTGATCTTCTGTTTGATTGGCGGGGTCCCATACCTGTGACCGATAGTGTCGTTATTGTCGACATAGACGATGGAAGCCTGGCGGAAATCGGACAATGGCCCTGGCCCAGGGATACAGTGGCAAAACTGGTTTCAACTATTCATGCAAAGGGCGCCGTAGTAATTGGTTTTGATATTGTTTTTCCCGAGCCTGACCGAACATCGCCCAAAAATTTTATTTCTGAACTGACGCAACTCGTCGGATCGGAATTATCCGATGCAGAGATTGATGAAATCAGACGGAACGAGGCGCTGGACCATGACATTATTCTAGGTGATGCCTTAGCTGATGCCCCAAGCGTCCTGGGTTATTCTTTTGTATTTACAGATCAGGAAATAAATCCCGGCAACGCGCCGTTCCCCTCCTGCAATATTCACCTTGATTCCACGAACATTGCCTTTTCAGAAACGGCTCTGGAACCGGCCTCGGGTGTGATACTCAATATTCCCGAGGTGGCTCAGGCAGAAAGCGAAGGTTTTTTTAATGTGTCTTATGATCCGGCCGGCAGAGTCCGCAGGGTGCCTCTTTTCATGCTTTTCAACGGAGTTCCCTATCCCTCATTGGCTCTTGAGACCCTTCGGATTGGGCTGGGCGAAGATGACGTAACAATTCATGTTTCAAGGAAAGTTGAATCCGAACTCAAGGGCGTGGTAGGCATGACCCTTGCCGGCCGAACTATCCCGACCGACGATAAATGCCAGGTCTACCTCAACTACAGGGGGCCTGAGAAATCATTTCGCTATATTTCAGCCGCGCACATCCTTCGAACTCACAAAGAGCACGACCTTTCAGGCAAGTATGTCCTTGTAGGCACCTCGGCTGCGGGATTGCGTGACTTGCGTGCAACCCCGTTTTCCAACATGATGCCGGGTGTTGAGATCCAGGCAACCGTTATTGACAATTACCTTTCCGCAGACCCGTTCACGCATGACGCTCCCATGGAAAACGGCCTCACATACACGATTATTGTTATCGGCGGTCTGCTGTTAAGCGCACTCCTGGCATACGCCGGCCCGCTGGCCGGTGGGCTGAGCGGCGTGATATTTTTTCTGGTTCCGCCGGCGTCTTCCTATTATTATTTTATCAACAACAGAATTGTGGGTATGACGTATCCAATGCTGACCATTGCGGTGATTTTTCTGGTGGTTACGCTGTCCAACTATTTTTTCGAGGGCAGGGAAAGGCGTTATATCCACGACGCGTTCGGCCATTACGTCTCTCCGCATGTGGTCAATCAGATAATGAAAGACCCGGCAAGTCTTTCCCTGGCAGGGGAATTAAAGACACTGACGGTTTTCTTCAGCGATATCCGTGGGTTCACCTCTATCTCCGAACAAATGTCTCCTGACGTGCTTGGTCGTTTCATGAATGAGTATCTGACCGCAATGAGCGATATTGTCATGGATTATGAGGGCACAGTGGATAAATATATTGGTGATGCCATCATGGCCATCTGGGGCGCTCCGCTTGACGACAGTGATCATGCCGTAAAGGCGCTTCGGGCATCCCTTGCCTCAATCAGCAGGCTGAATGAACTTGGGGAGAGATGGAAAAAGGACGGCCTGCCCGAGATCAATATCGGCATCGGGCTCAATACCGGTGAGATGAGTGTAGGAAATTTCGGCAGCAGCCAGCGTTTTGATTACACCGTGATCGGGGACAACGTCAATCTGGCTTCCAGGCTCGAGGGGCTGAACAAGGTCTACGGAACTAATATTCTCATCAGCCAGTGGACCAGGGATGCCGTGGCCGACAGTTTTTCATGCCGTCTGATTGACAGGGTGAGGGTAAAGGGCAAAGATCGACCGATCAGCATCTATGAGCCTCTTTGCGAAGGCCTGCCTGATGATGAGACAAAGAAAGAAACTGCTGCCTTTGAGCAGGCCTTAATGGATTACAGGGCACGGAATTTTAATAACGCACGGCATAGTATTTCAGAGCTGGACAACAGGAACCCGAAAAAAATCTATAAGCTTTATTTGGACCGGATTGCCCTGTTCAAGGAGTCACCCCCTCCTGCAGACTGGGATGGTGCGTTTACGCATCGGGAAAAATAGAAGGTTAAAAAAAAGGGAATCCCAATGCTGTGCCGGTGAGCCCTTACATTATTTTTTCTTATCCAGATCGGCTACCGCCTTTTGAACGAGCCGTTGTACCATAGTGTCCAATGTCACGAAGCCGGCCTCTGACCCGGATATGCCCAGAACAGAGGTCGACTTGGCGCCCACCTCCATTTTATCTTCAAAGTATCCTGATGTGACCTGCTCGGATGTGGAGGCGTCCAGTACCTTGTAGCGCATCCCTATTATCCATACACCTGCTGTATCTTTGGTCCTGACCGAGCCGCCGGCTGTTGAAGCAACCGCACCATCAGTGCCGCCTATAAGAGTTCCTGCTATGCTGCTTATTGTCGAGAAATCGAACCCTTGGCTGGCCTGGGCCACTTTCTCCGCCTTCAAGATATCAAATTTTACAAACCACTTTGTCGACTTGAACTTGCCGCGCTTGAATTTTTTAAGAGCATCCGGGTCACCCATGCTCACTGCAAGACTTATCTCGTCAAGCATGGGGCCCAGGTCGGACCGTTCCAGTACGCCGAAATTGGCATTAGACAGCTCCATCTCGCCAAAATCGGCGATATTGTTGGATGTCATTTTTTGGGCAAAGGTGGCATTATTGCTCTTGATCCGGCCAGGAAGCACCACGAGCGTGGGACCCTTTTTCCCGACATTTACATAGTTGATCTGTTTGTACATCGCCTTATCAGCCTTGACGTTGGCCTTTTCCGATGAACTGGGAATACAGCCTGACAACATGCAGGCAACCACAAAAAACGCTGGTACGACAAGATGACCAATTTTCATATACAACCTCTTTGGTTATGTTTTTGATTTAGGGATGTGGAAATAAATAACTTACCCATCTCCCATCCCATCTTCAGGCCATCTTCGATCAAGTAACCACTTTCAAAATCCTCAACGTAGCCCGGCTATGCCTGCGGTTTTAAAAGTGGTTACTCGATCGAACCCGACCTAAGGGTCTGGAAAGAAATAACTTGGGTAATTCCGATCCGAAATGTGTTGCAGATTTAGTACCTTAGTGGTAATTTTCTTGTTTTTTATGGCAAGAAATCAAAAGGGTGAAATATTTTTAAATAGTTACACGCAACTGTTAAGGTACTTATACCCCTCAGGGGGGTACTGAAAATAGTCCAGGACCTTTAAAAATTTCCAGTTTATCTGGGTTAGTCGGTTTGATATTCACGAAACCGCAAGCGTAGCAGGGCTACGGTGAGGATTTCGGGGATGTCAAACCGGCTAAAGGTGTGATACAGTTCGGAAACGGAAAATCCAAGTTATTTATTTCCACATCCCTTATTAAAAATTATTTACCGCATTAATCGCTTTTTTTGCCAGGGGGTTCCCCTGGTCAGCCAGAGTCCGCACTGCTGCCGGATTGACCGCAGCCACCTTGGCCATGGTTGATTGATCCTGGACCAGTCTTTGCAGCCTTTCAGGGGCTGCATCGGCCAGAGATGCAGGGGGCATGCTGTTGAATTTTCCGACCAGTTTCTTCATGTCTTTGTCAGTGTGAAAATTGATCTTCACCACTTCCCCCTGAGCCGAGATCAGTTTAAAAACTTTTTCGCCGAATTTCATGTTTAAAGGTTTTACAACAGTGTTATTGACGATTTCATTAAAGTTACCCCTGGTTCCGGCAAATTCGACCTCGTATACGGACAGGCCTTGTGTATCGAAATTCCTGAAATCCACGTTCAAGACGGACCTTAATCCGATCATCTCTTTTTTAAACATGGTGCCTGTGTCATAATCAGGCAGACCGTACACCTGCATTTGAAATATTTTGGAGGAGCGCATCAGGTGGTCTTCAAAAAAGCCTTGACTGAATTCTTTTCCAATGAGCTTGCCGATATCCTCCAATGCGGCGTCTTCATCCGACCAGCTTTTATTTCTGGGAACCTTGTTGTTGAAATAGATTTCTTCGCCTGTGTTGTTGTCCACGCAGCTAATAGTCCATGACGTGAGAGCATATTTAGTGATTGTGAGTCCTGACGCCCTTAACGTAACATTTAATTCTTTAAACTTTGCCTGTCCACGCACTGTGAAATCGGATGCCTTTAGCTGGGTTACAGAAAAAGTGGTCTCAGCCTGGTTTCTCAAAGCAGTCCGCTCTTTAATCCCGATTTTAAGTTTGTCTGTTACCTTTTCCGACCATACCCTGTATCCGAACCTGGAGAAATGTTCCTTGAGTATATTTTCAGCAATAGGTGAGCGCTCGGGTTTGACATGAGACCCTCTTTTGGCGTCCCGTATCGTGATTGCAACCGATATCTTGGGGTTCCCATGTTCCTTGATAAGGTTTATTTTTTCAGTCCTGGACATGTCCTGAAGAGCATCCTTGATAGAAGATATATAGACCTCTGCCTTGAGCAATATGTGCATGAAACCGTCTTCACCAAGCCATGGAGGGCTTTCCTTTACGATTTTTTTAATAATTCCTTTGGTATGTGTGAAGACCTTGTCGCTTATCAATATGTAATTTTCCACCAGCGTGGAGCTGTCTACAAACGTGCCCACTGCCTTTTCGATCACCTGTCTTCTGGCGTCCTGTCGCAGGGCGTCAATCATCAGGCCCTTATCCCGGCTGTATGCTTCGGCATTCGGGTCTGCCAGGCCTTCAGCGGAAACGATAATAGTCTGTGGGGCGGATGCAAGGAGCGGCGTTGCCGCCAGGATCATTGCCAGGGCTGACAAAAGGCCGGCAAACCTGAATAAAATGGATAACTGTTTTATTTGTTTCATGTTTCACCCAAAAAAATAGTTTAAAGGCGTTGTGAGAAATACCACCTGAAACGTTAGAAATTTTTTACATCTTTGACTACTACAGCCTTTTCATGCTGCCTGTCTGATGTCCGGCCACCTGTTATACTTGCGCAATAGTCATGATAAAGCCGGGCAACCACGGAATCCGCCCTTGTTTTTACCAGGTCGAGTGTGACGCTTATCGTGTCCTGCCCTGAAAAGGAATCTCCCTTTGCGGTCACATCGGAGATGATCCGGCCTGATGAGTTTACCAATGTGAATGCCATACTTATAAATACTTCCTTGATGCCGATCACTGGATTGACATTGATGCGGGAATGAATCATGCCCCTTAAAATGAAGTCGGCTTTCAGCCGCGTTGCCGCACTGGAGGCTGCGTCCATGTCGTTGGACAGGAAGGCGTCGATTTCCGCCTGCGCAATATGTTTCGATATTTCTTCCTGCGTATATGTCCTCATACCGACATGCCGCATCCTCTTGTTTATTTCCTGAAACAAAAGGCCGTAGTTGGATTGCCTGGTAGTCATCCTTCTGCCGGCATGCTGCTCGCCGATTATTACGGCGATTTTTTTTTCCTTTAGTTCAGCCCGGCATGGAATGGCCATCAAACTGTGGATTTCAGCTTGTTCTGATTCAAGTCGCGCCGACTCCTCCCTCTTCTCTTGGCCCTCGTAATCTTCAAAGGTAAAAGCATGGGAGATATGAACAGCGGTCAGGACCACCAACGCCGTTAAAAAGAAGTATGTCCAGGTTCGCATTATTGGTTTATTGCATGATAGTTTGTTTGGAGGGGTTAGTCTAAGTCGTAAAAGGATACCATTTTGTGTTTTCGTGTGTCAAGCTATCTTGATTATTTCTGCCCGGCAGGGTCAGGAAATGATGTGGTATTAATTTTGATGCTTTGGCAAAAAGTAACTACCGGAATTGTCGCCATATATGATATCAATAAATTATAGACGATTAAGGCAACGCTGGAGCGCTTTTTATACGTAAACTTTACCATGTGTTAAAGAGGTTGAAAACACTTTACACGTAAGCGTTTACCTTTTTACAAGATTTACAAGACGGACAAACAAACTGATATGAACAGACAAGAAGACAACAAACTGGTCGAAATCTTCACGCGGGTCAATTTAAGCGATCTTCCGGCCATGTCGGAGCATATTGACGAGATCAGGACGCTGGCTGCTGATTCCCAGTCAACTATGTCGGATATGGTCCGGATCGTAATGAAGGATTACGGACTGGCAATAAAGATATTGCGTGAGGCCAATTCAGCCTATTACACCAGCAAACGGGCAGTATCGACGATTTCTGTCGCAGCCGGAAAATTGGGATTTAATCTGGTTTTAGAACGGGCTTTGGAGCTCCCTGTCATAGAGGATTTTGTCCAGGCCGGACTGGAAGAGGGTGACATCCTGGCTTTTTCCACCAAGGCATTTTTAAGCGCTACGTTAGCCAGAACGATTGCAGTTAAACAGAAAATTTACGTATCGCCTGAAGATGCCTTTGGATGCGCTCTGCTTCATCATCTGGGTAAAGGCATTGTGCTTCTTTACCTGCCCGATATTCACCGCGAAGTCGTTGAATACCAGACAACCGGGTCATCTGAAGAAGAATCTGCCCGGAATATCCTGAAAGGGTTGACCTATTCCGAGATAGGTATGGAAATCGCCAGGGCATGGAATTTTTCCGAAACCGTTGTGAATTCAATGGACCCTGATCCGCCTGATCCGATCGGAGTCAATGATACCGAAAGGTATTTATACAATCTGGCCTGTTTCAGCAATCGTCTTGTAGATGCCGTGTGCGGTCTGACCCATACCAATATTCTGCTGGACCGGTTTGGAGAGTTGTTCGGCCTGGACAAGGAAGAGGCTCTCAGACTTCTTGACAAAAGCGCTAAATCGGTGAGAAAACTCTCTGCAATCCACAAGCGCGGACTTGCACACTTCAAGATCCGAGGCAGAATCCGTGCACTGGAAAAAACAGTGGTCACAGGTTCCGTAAGGCCGAAAATGGCAAAGGCATTTCAGGAGGGCGGACGTGACCGGGAAACCACGACCGGGGCAGGCGTGGAAGCCGGCGGGACAGCCGGGGCAGGCGAAAATGAGAGGCAATCGCGGCCCAAGTCGATTGGTGATTTTATTCAGGCTATCAATACTGCTCTTAAAGGACAATTTGATCTTGAGCAGTTTGTCGGGTTGCTTCTGGGCGGGCTGCACAAAGGGATAGGGTTTGATCGGGTGATCCTGACAGCCCTGGTGATTCAGCCGGACAGCATGGCGCTTGTGGGGCGTTTCGGAATCGGAGACATATCAGGAGACGAGGTGCGGCGTTTCGAACATTCTCTTTCCGATCCCGGTCATGTCATAACTCGATGCCTGATCGGTCGTCAGGACACGGCCGTTAAGAGAGTCGGCCCAAGAGACACTCCTTCGGGCATCAAGAATCTTGTAAAAGATCGCTTTCTTTATCTCCTGCCCGTATCTGTAGATAATGAACCGGTCGGGCTTCTGTACCTGGACCGCAGATCCGGCCGGCAGCCCCTGTCAAAGGCGCAGCTCAAGGCGGCCAAAGTGTTTCGTGATCTCATGGCCAAGGGTGTTAGTATGAAAATGGATGAGTTTTGTTTATAAATACTTGTATGGTCACCTCCTTGGGCGGCGCGATTTTATATTTTGGGAAAGTTTCAATTCCTGAGAGACCTGGGTGGCCATCTCTTCAATTGATTTTCCGGCCGAGGAGATAGTGGGGATTTTGTATTTTTTATAGATTTTGGAGGCCTGGTCTATTTCCTCAAGGCATGTGGATCGACGGGCGTAATTGCTGCCCGGCAGCCGGCGGTCGCGTATATTGCTCAACAGTTCCGGTGTCGTGGTAAGCCCCATGGCCTTATGTTTGGCCTGCACTATCTGATCCGGAAGCCTGAATTCAGTCAGATATTTGTCTGTGAGCGGAAAATTGGCGGCTTTCAGGTTCATCTGGGTGGCCAAATAGACGCTTATGGGGGTTTTGCCTGTGCGTGAGATTCCGAGCAGGATTACGTCTGCCTCGGGATAGTCGTCCAGCCTGGCGCCGTCGTCATGTTCCAGGCTGAAGTTGATATTTTCCGCTCTTCTGGCCAGGTCTACGTCTGTTGAGATTCGGTAATATCCTGCGGATCTCAGGGCCGTGGCTTCCAGGCAGTTTTCCAACTGTGTCAGGAAATGACTGTAGGCATCAATGAATTCAATTTCCGAATTCTCGAATACGTTTCGTACTTTTTCGTTCATGATGCTGACGAAGACTATCGGTTTTCTACCTCCGGAACGCTTCAGAATATAGGCGAGCGTCTTTCGGGCGTCCTTAACGGAATTAATAAATGGAATTTTTTCTTCAATAAAGTTGACTTCAGGAAACTGGCAGATCAGTGAATGCCCCAGATTTTTAACCAGTATGGCTGTGCTGTCTGAAATATAGTAAACATCCTTGGATTTCCACATGATTATGATTCTTCCTTTGTAAAGTTGTTGTGACGTCATCAAGGCTTATTTGACGGCAAGAGACGTTTCGTGATATCATTGTATTATAGCGTCAGTTTTCAGGATAGATTTATTTTTGAGCGAGCCCTAAGCCGGGCAAGTATTCACCATCGTCGTATTCGCACGTCCGAACATATTTTACGGTTTAATATTATTTTATCAAATCTTTTTTTTGACTGAGCTTTTGGACTATGAGAACAAAATCAGATTCAGAAAATAAAAGAGGATTTACCCTGGTTGAGCTTGCCGTGGTCCTGGTAATCATCGGGGTGATGATTTCAGCCATGGCGAGCGTGCTGCCCACGCTTAGGGTCTGGAAAGAAATAACTTGGCTTTTCCGTTTCCGAACTGCATCACACCTTTAGTCGGTTTGACATCCCCGAAATCCTCACCGTAGCCCTGCTACGCTTGCGGTTTCGTGAATATCAAACCGACTAAATCTGCAACACATTTCGGATCGGAATTACCCAAGTTATTTCTTTCCAGACCCTTATGCGTTCAGCCAAGACCAAAAAGGCACAGGCTATCGTTGAAAAAGTGGACTACGCGTTGGAAGGATTTCTGGTGGCCAACTACCGGCTGCCATGCCCGGATGTTACCGGTGACGGGATCGCGGACCCTAATGACGGGTCTGACTGCACCAGTTACGTGGGCAATCTGCCGTATATCACACTTGGCCTGTCAAGCGGGAAAGACCCCTGGAATAATCCATTGCGTTACAGTGTTTACGGCGCTTCCGGAGCCACCACACCCGATCTTACGAATCTTTTTGCGGACGCTTCTGATTTTGTCACTAATACGTATGGACTTTCCGCAGCCTCCACTGAGAGTGCAAATGGTAATGACACGATTGCCGGAACCGCGGATGACGGTTTTATCAGTACAAAGGTCTATACCACCTTCACGGATATCAACGACATGCCTGAATCCGGTTCCAGTGTCGGGGTGGCCTACGTGATCGTGAGCGGCGGCGCCAAGGACCTTGGGGGGCCGGTCACCGACATATGACGACATTGTCTGGGCCAAATCCATGAACACCCTTCTAGGTCGTCAGAGTACTCCTCCGGGCACTCCTGGCCAGACCACGGTCGAAGAGATCTGCGATGACCTCGATACCGATGGATTTCCGATAGATAACGATGGAGACGGCTTTCGAAACTGTGATGATCAGGACTGTATAAATCATGCCGCCTGCCAGAATCTCCCGTGTACCGTGGGCATCAATACGATCAATCCTGTCAATGGCGTGCTTGGCGACACCTATACCCATACCTTTCAGGCAACCGGCGGTTCAGAATATTATTTCTGGACTCTGACCCCCAACCCGA
>JAYEJK010000331.1:0-2452 GCA_034660535.1 Thermodesulfobacteriota bacterium
CAGAAATGTATTATTAAAACGGTTCTGTTTGACCATATCCCTGTTGTTTATTTTGATATTGATAACCCCAATGAGCGTAAAATTGCCGTTATTGAACTTGTGGAACAAAAGCTGTGCAGTCAGAAAATGGCGGGAAAACTTTGCGGTTTCCATCGTAACACAGTCTTTAAGCTCTTGAGAACTAAAGAATTATTGGGAATTTTTGAAGTCCTCAAAGATGACCGGGGACACAAGGAACCCTACAAATATATTTCTAAAATCAGATTACACGTCAAGAAACTACTTAGAAAATACCCGGATTTAATGGATCAAGATATAGCGCTTCAGGCCGCCAAAGATCTCGACACGTCTATTTCGCGGAGTTCAGTCGCTCGAATTCGTACGGAAAAACAAGCTAAAAAGGTAAAGACGCCGAATAAAAAGGAACTTCCGGATATGGCCAAAGAGGCTGAATCCTTTGTCAAAGAACATATTGATAAGCGTCAACTTTGGTTAACATTTGAAACCGAGCCTGAATTAAAGCAAAAGGCTGAAAAATACGAAAAAGAGCCGTCGCCTAAAACAGAGGGGGAAGCACAAAAAGATCTGTTAGAACAACTACAAAGAGGCTCCCAATACACGTTTGCCGGTGGAATGATGCATCACCTGTTTCTTCATGAAATAGGATTTGAACAAATCATGGCCCCTTTTCCACTCAATCCAGGCGCCACATATCAAAGCGCTGACATCATGTTTACGATTTTTCATAGCATCACCCAGGGAATAGAGTCCATTGAGGCTTTAAAGCTTATTAATGCCGGTGATTTTGGATTGCTTATCGGCCGAAGCCGTATTGCTGACAAAGTAACAATTCGAGGCCATCTCAACCAGATGGCGCAACAGAATCAAAGCGACAAATTAATTGATCAATTTGCGCGTCTGCTTCTTGAACATGATCGAATTGATCGAGAGGTGTTTTTTATTGATGGTCATTTTCTACCCTATTATGGTCTTCGTGCTATCACAAAAGGATATTTTACTGTCCGCCGCCAAGCGATGAAAGGCAATGAGCTTTATATGGTCACTGATCTACAGGCAAGGCCACTGTTTTTTATCAACGAATCAAATGAAATTGACTTTAGGCCCATTATTTCCAGAAGCGCGGTCATGCTGAAAGATTTTGGTATCAATCGTCCGATTATGGTCTTTGACAGGGGTGGATATGGGATCCATTTTTTCAAGGAACTTGACCAAGACGCCGATTTTGTGACGTGGGCTAAATATCTGAGCGCAAAATCCTTGAACAGCATATCTGAGAGCTTATTTCATGTGGGACTTCAATGCGGGGGGAAACGTTTTTTGGCATGCGAAGAGGCGCGCGCGGTAAGCGAGTCAGCTCAAAACGCTAAAAAAGATGGCCGGGATAAACCGGATTCCATGGAGTTGCGCTTGGTTGTGCTTCTGGATGTCGCAACCGGCAAACGCATGGGAATTTATACGAACAATATGAGCAAACCTCTCTATGATACAGCCTATTACATGCTTCAACGCTGGGGAAAGTCAGAGAACGTTTACAAAGAATTCATGGCGGCCTTTAATTTGGATTATCACCCTGGGTATGATATCAAGGAACTTGAAAAGCAGCCACTGGTTGACAATCCAGATATCAAGCTGATAAAAAAAGCTATTAAGTCGCTTAAGAATGAGGCGGTGGCAACGGATAAAGAAATCCAATTTATTGAGATGAAACTCGAAAGACGTCCGGATAAATGTTTGAACAATAAATTGTTGAAATTAGAAAAGGAAACAGAGGAAGTGAAGGCAGACATCCACAAGCTTGGTCAAAAATTGTTAACTCTTCCTGATAAAATTTCTATTATTGAGTTGCTGAAAGGCAAGTTCTTGAGCCGTTGTGATCTTGAGAAGAAAAAACTTTATGATTTCATGCAAATAATGGCATATCATTCACGAGAAAGGTTGGTAGAGATTTTCAAAGAATGCTATAGCGACCATAGAGATCCTAAAAAGGTTCTTGATATGATTACTACAAGGCCGGGATTGGTTAAATTAGTTGGAAATACGCTTATGATCATCCTTGAATGGATTGACAATAATAAACATCGAGAAGCAGCGGAACGTCTCTGCCATAAATTAAACCAGTTAGGTGTAAAATTAGTTGGAGGTCTTGATGTCAAGCTTTCATTTCATATCGCGCGCTATCCGTAAGTACCAATATATAGCGGCATTAGAGACGAGTGCACAATTTAATCTGAGAAAAAATGGATTTTTCCCGATCTCTGAAGTTTTAAGTTTGATTTTACGCATTCGTGCCAAATATCAAAGTTCATTTTTTCTGATTATAACGGATTTGGGGGAGGAAAGCCTTGCACCATTTTTTGTAACTGCCTGATGGGTGGCATGGACAAACTTGTTTGTCCGTGCAAAAAACGTCAATGCAAAGTGAGGAAAGAAT
>JAYEJK010000332.1:0-2429 GCA_034660535.1 Thermodesulfobacteriota bacterium
TAAAAGTAGAACCGGATATGGAATTTATTCGATATCTGAAGAGCGCCGGGGGCGACACCTTGAAAAAGTGTTATCAGTGTGCGACCTGTTCAGCGGTCTGTCCTCTGGCAACGGATGAGAAACCGTTTCCCAGGAAGGAAATGATCTGGGCACAGTGGGGCATGAGGGACCGGCTGATTGCTGATCCTGATGTCTTTCTCTGTCATCACTGCGGTGATTGCACCGCTTATTGTCCCAGGGGCGCCAAGCCCGGTGAGGTACTGGGCGCTATTCGGGCATATGTATACACCCATTACGGCTTTCCCAAAGAACTTGCCAAGTTGGCCACAAGCGCAAAAAATCTGCCCGTGCTGATAGGCGGTCCTGCTTTTCTTATTCTGGTTGCCCTGTTGGTATCCGGAGGTTTTCATATTCCTGACCCGGAAACCTTTAAGGAAGTCGGTTTTGGTCACTTTTTCGGTCACTGGGACTGGCCCTGGTTGTCAAAAAACGTCTTTTTTATTGACATAATTTTTGTTCCCGCCTTTTTCTTTGCCGTTTATGCTTCATATAAGGGCGTTTCAGCCATGTGGAAGAAAATGTCGGAAGGGATTGAGGAGAATGAGGATTTCAGGCCTTCCGTTTATCAGTACGTGGTGGACTTTGTCTGGCCGGCTGTTGTTGAAATTGTTCAGCACAAACGCTTTGAACAGTGTGGAACCAATTTAGACCGGGTGCGCGGTCATCTGCCGCTTTTGTATTCCTTTATCGGTCTTCTTACCGTTACCGTGTATTCGTTTGTGCGGAAAGATTTTGTCGGGATCTTTATTCCAAGCCTGCACGGTCCCATCCCGCTGATGGATCCGTTCAAATTGCTGGCAAACGTGAGCGCAATAGCCTTTATTTTCGGTATTATGGTTCTGTGGACTAACAGGATAAAGTCGGAGAAAGAAGCTGGGACTTCCGGGACCTTTTACGATTGGTTCCTGATAGTGGAAATCGCTGTCGTAGGCATAACCGGAATCGGCGCCGAGGTTGTGAGGCTGGCGTGCGTTCCCGGATTGGCCTATATCTTCTATTACATGCATCTTGTGTCAGTCTTGATGCTGTTCCTTTACATGCCTTACACTAAATTTGCTCATCTCATTTACCGAACTGCCGCCATGGCATTTGAAAAGTACAGGGAGAGCAGTTTTGTGATACAAAAACAACCCTAAGGTAAAAAAACCTAAGGGGAAAAAACCTGTCTGATAATATAGCGGCACTGCATAACTGCAGTGCCGCTTTTTGTTTGTTTGCTTTAAATTGGAAATATTTTATTGATGTATGGCTGAAAATCGGTTAATATTCGCCGTTACGCTGGCGTAGCTCAATTGGCAGAGCAGCTGATTTGTAATCAGCAGGTTGCGGGTTCAAGTCCCATCGCCAGCTCCAGGAGTAAGCGCCATTTACTGGTTGATTACAGGACGGAAATTGTGATATTCTGCTAAATATTTACTTTTTGGTGGTTCCAGCTATTTTCCGGTATCAAGCCGAATATTCACATATTCTGACCTGTAAAATTCCAGGCTGTGAAGTGTTGTTTTATTATGTGGAGGGGTTCCCGAGTGGTCAAAGGGAACAGACTGTAAATCTGTCGGCGACGCCTTCGGAGGTTCAAATCCTCCCCCCTCCACCAACTCTATATAAAGCCGGTAAAACGTTTACCATTCATGATATCTTTTACCATGGCGGGAATAGCTCAATTGGTAGAGCATCAGCCTTCCAAGCTGAGGGTTGCGGGTTCGAGACCCGTTTCCCGCTCCATCACATTTATTGCCGGGTGAAACAGAGCCGTCCACTGACAAAAAAGGAAGTAAGGGTCTGGAAAGAAATAACTTGGGTAATTCCGATCCGAAATGTGTTGCAGATTTAGTCGGTTTGATATTCACGAAACCGCAAGCGTAGCAGGGCTACGGTGAGGATTTCGGGGATGTCAAACCGGCTAAAGGTGTGATACAGTTCGGAAACGGAAAATCCAAGTTATTTCTTTCCAGACCCTAAGCCTTTACGTGCAGCATCTTTTCAACCTCTTTTCCACGTGAGGAAGGTTTACAAAAGGTGCGGTTCAATCTTTTGTCAGGCTGATTGCCCACGTAGCTCAGCAGGTAGAGCACTTCCTTGGTAAGGAAGAGGTCACCGGTTCAAGTCCGGTCGTGGGCTCCATCAATAAATAAGCAATTTTTTGTCCGCAGGATAATTTGTCTGTCATAAAAGTGAGTGTCTTTATCTTATGTCCGTCCGGTTATGGAGGGGGCATTATTTCAGCTTGAGGAGAATCGACATGGCAAAGGAGAAATTTGAACGAACAAAACCGCATGCGAATATTGGAACTATAGGTCATATTGACCATGGTAAGACCACGTTGACCGCGGCAATAACCCGGGTATTGTCCTATAAGGGATTGGCGG
>JAYEJK010000333.1:0-9876 GCA_034660535.1 Thermodesulfobacteriota bacterium
TCACACCTTTAGCCGGTTTGACATCCCCGAAATCCTCACCGTAGCCCTGCTACGCTTGCGGTTTCGTGAATATCAAACCGACTAAATCTGCAACACATTTCGGATCGGAATTACCCAAGTTATTTTTTCCCAGACCCTAACTATAACTCCGTGAAAAATTAATAACCGCTATGATATAATGACAGGATAACGGTTGTCAAGTTGACAATTCCGGACGTAACCGCTTATTATGCCGCTGAATCAATCGTAGATAATGGAAACATATCTCTCCAGAATGGCCTCGGTCTCGGCGTCGAGCTGGTCCGCCACCTCGTAGATTTGATAAGACCGCCCGCATTTCCGGCATTTCATATAAACCTTACGGCACATCCTGAGAACCTCAAGCTTGCCTTGGCATTTTTTACATCGCATTCGCTCTAATTTTTTCCCATCCCTTACGCGAGCAACTCTTCCCTTGTGAAAATTGATTCCAGCCTGTAACCTTTACCGGCAAGGGTTTCAGCCCCACCTTCCTGACGTTCGACAACCGTGACAATAACGCCGACCTTAAACCCCTGGGCCTCGATTCGTTCAATCACCTTTAGTGCCTTAGTGGTAATTTTCTTGTTTTTTGTGGCAGAAAAACTCCGAAGTTATATGTGACGCCTGTGGTGCCACATGTTTTAAGGCACTTATACCCCTCAGGGGGGTACTGAACAGAGTCCAGGACCTTTAAAAATTTCCAGTTTATCTGGGTTAGATCTGAAAAAAAGATTGATGACTCCTTGTCCCTCTCGTCATCGCGAAGACAAGAGATAAGATTGAGTACTGTTTCCCTATCAAATTGATTCCTGCTGACTCCTTCGACCAGGACATGGAATGCCTTTTCAATAGTCCTGGAATCCCTGTACGGCCGTGCCGAGGTCAATGCGTCAAACACGTCGGCCACTGCGATTATCCTGCCGAAGAATGATATCTCATCTCCTTTTATAGACCGCGAGGATAGCCGCTGCCGTCAAGCCTTTCATGGTGCTGGACCGCTCCGTCAACGATTAAAGCGGGCAGGTTCATCGGCTGGAGGATCTTGTCTGTTAATTCAGGATGTTTTTTTATTATTTCGTATTCCTCAACTGTCAATTTTCCCGTTTTTCCAAGAATTTCACCGGGTATCCCGATTTTGCCCAGGTTGTGCATATAGGCGGCAATTTCCAAATTTCAGCATCCACAGCCTTTCTCACCGGCGCCAGAATGACTTCAAAGAATTCATCTGACTTGTTAATACCGATGGTCCTGTCGGCCATCTTGAAGAGAAAGTTGAGCTGGTCCGAAAGAAAGAGCATTTCATCGGCAGTCTCCTGAAATTCCATCTCCTTTTTCAGCAGTTCGTTTATTCCGTTAAGACATATGCCGATATGCGGCTCCGCCTTGTCAAGGGCATCACGAGTGTGGGACGAGATCTCAATGCCGCCGATATTTTTCGTAAAATCAAACGGAAAGAATTTTTTTTCAGGCAGGGAGTCCTTTTCATGGTTGCCAAGGCGAGAAACCCGGCCGTTGCCGTCAAGAATGAGAGCGATGAAATCGACCGACAGTGGTTTCAGTCCCGGAGCAAATGAGCGTTCATGCAAATAAGGAGTTTAAACACTACTTATAAATATTATACCTGAAATTGCTTTAACAATCAAATAGCTATATCGGTTCCGGATATTCCATATAAGCCGTTTTACGTCTAAAACGATTGTAAATTATGGTCGGACGGCGCAACATATACAATATGTGGTGTGCAATTTTTTAAATGAAATATTCAGAGCGGCAGGGCAAGGTCATCTATTTTAACCGATCAAGTCTATTCTGAAAAGCTCGAATAGAGGGTTGCCGGAGGAAATTTATTGATACGCCGGGAAGGGTTGTTTATAACATAAACAACATCCGGTTGAAATCAATGGTAACACCCTGAACCCTGAACCCCTGAACCCTGAACCCCTGAACCCTGAACCCTGAACCCTGAACCCCTGAACCATGGAAGTCATAACCACCCACCTGAATGCCGATTTTGATGCAATGGCATCAATGATTGCGGCAAAAAAAATCTATCCGGATGCAGTGCTTGCCTTTTCCGGATCCCAGGAGAAGAACATTCGGGACTTTCTTGTCCAGTCCACCCTTGTTTATGATTTTCAAAGGACCAGAAATATTCCAATGGACCAGGTGACCAGGCTGATAATCGTAGATACCAGACAGCCCGGCCGGATCGGAAGTTTTGCAAAGTGCTTGGAAAATCCGGGTATTGAACTCCATCTGTATGATCATCATCCCGATGCACCCGGAGATCTCAAGGGTGATTTTGAGGTTGTGAGGCCTGCCGGCGCCACAATTACGTTTTTTGTGGAGATATTTAAAAAAAAGTCCATCCGTGTGAGCGCTGAGGATGCCACCCTGATGGCGCTGGCCCTTTACGCTGATACAGGCTCCTTTACATATGACACGACAACACCTGAGGACTTTACAGCAATGTCATGGCTGCTTGCCGAAGGTGCAAATCTCAACACGGTTTCCCAATACATTTCCCATGAGTTGACCACACCCGAGGTGGCCCTTTTACATGATCTGATCAAGTCAGCCGCAACCTATACCATCGAAGGAGTGGATATTGTGGTGGCCAAGCTGACCGTTCCCGAATATGTGGATGAATTTTCACTTCTTGTACGGCGATTCATGGTGATGGAAAACCTGGACACCCTTTTTGCCCTCGCAGCCATGGGAGAGACCATCTATTTTATTGCCAGGAGCCGAATTCCAGAGGTCAATGCAGGAAAAATCGCAGCGGATTTCGGAGGCGGGGGACATGCATCAGCCGCCTCGGCATCCATAAGGAACATGACGATTATTGAAACAGAGGAAAAGCTCATCAGGCTCCTTCACAAACATGTGCGGCCCAGGAGCCTGGCACGGGAATTGATGTCCTCCCCGGTAATTTTCGTGGAACCGAAAATATCAATAAATGAGGCCAACCATATTTTGACCCGTTATAACATCACCGTGGTGCCGGTTTTGAAAAAAAACCGGGAGATTATGGGACACATTTCCAGGCGGATCGCGGAAAAAGCCATTTTTCACGGCCTGGGTGACCTGCCCGTAACCGAATACATGAGCACTGATTTTTCGACCTTGCCGCCAACCGCAACACTGGCTGATATACAGGAACTGATTATAGAGAATCGGCAGCGGTTCATTCCGGTTGTGGACAACCGGAAAGTCCTGGGCGTAATCACACGCACTGATCTTCTGAACCTGCTTGTCAACGAACCGGCCAATCTTCCCAAGAATCTGCTCCACTCCCACAGCCGGCCGTCTGTTGAGCGAAACCGGAACCTTAGCAATCTGCTGATTGAATCCTTTGCGCGCAAGATGATAGTTCTGCTCCGGACTATCGGAGAAACGGCTGCCGAGAATAATTACACGTCCTATGCGGTCGGCGGTTTTGTACGGGATCTTCTTTTGCATACCAGTAATTTCGATATTGATATCGTGATCGAGGGGGATGGAATAGATTTTTCCTGGAAACTGGCAAAAAAGCTTGATGGCGTGGTCCGAACCCACGAGAAATTTAAAACAGCTGTTGTTAAGCTTCCGGGTGGATTCAAGATCGATGTGGCAACTGCCCGACTGGAGTACTACGAGTATCCGGCTGCCATGCCGATAGTGGAGTTCAGCTCCCTGAAGCTGGACCTCTACCGTCGGGACTTCACCATAAATGCCATGGCCATTCACTTGAATCCGGATACATTCGGTACACTCGTGGATTTCTTTAACTGCCAGAACGATATCAAGGACCGGCAGATAAGGGTGCTGCATAATTTAAGTTTTGTGGAGGACCCGACCAGGATCCTTCGTGCCATCCGTTTTGCCCGGCGCATGGATTTTTCACTGGGCAGGCATACGGAAAAATTAATTAAAAACGCGGTCAAGATGGACCTTTTCAATCGCGTATCCTCGTCCGGAGGCAGGGAAAGCCATCTCGGGCGCAGACTTTTCAATGAACTGAAATTTATTTTATCAGAGGAAAATCCTCTGCCTGCCCTAAAGCAGATGGCGCGTTTCAAATTGCTCAAGGTCCTGCACCCGTCAATTAAAATGGATAAACGGCTCGAATATCTCCTTAAGGAAGTACGGCAGGCTGTCGGCTGGCACAGGCTGCTTTACCTGGATGAAAGCTGCCGCCATTGGATGGTTTATCTGCTGGCCCTCTTTGCCAAGGTCTCGGTCAAGGGCCTGAATTCTTTTTGCAGGCGCTTTGAAGTGCCGGAAAGGCATATGCAATTAATGATAAGAATCAAGGCGGAAGACTATAAAGTCGTTAAGAGTCTTAACAGTCCTTCACTTCTGCATGCGAGCGAGACATTCTGGCTGTTGAACGGATTAAGTCACGAAGCGCTTCTGTACGTGATGAGTCTCACAAAACGGAAGGCGGGTAAAAAGGCAATATCGCTTTACGTGACACAGTTGTGCCATGTCAAGACCCATATCCAGGGCTTGGATCTCAAGGAGATGGGTTACCGGACCGGTCCTGTTTTCAAAATAATTCTGAACCACCTGCTTGAGGCAAAATTGGACGGCCTCGTCAGCAGTCGTAAAGATGAACTCGATTACGTCAAAAGTCATTATCCCCTAGAAGAACCGGTTACAAAAATGGAGGATATAAAGTGATGGATCTTCAACAGATTGCAATATATGCGCCTTCATTTCTTTTTGCCCTGACTATCCATGAATATTCGCACGGTTACGTGGCAAATCGACTGGGAGATCCAACCGCGGCCCTCATGGGACGCCTGACCCTGAACCCTCTGAAACACCTGGACCCTATGGGTGTAATCTGTTTTGTCATCATGAAGATCGGATGGGCAAAGCCGATTCCGGTAGATCCAAGGTATTTTAAGAATCCAAAGAGGGACATGCTCTGGGTTGCGCTTGCCGGGCCGGGCGCAAATTTCCTGCTTGCACTTGCAAGCGGGATGGCGCTTAAGTTTATCCTGGTTTTTCACGCACTCATTCCCGTTTATGTCTTCGTGCCTCTTGAGAAGGTGTTTGACGCCAGTATCTGGGTAAACGTAATGCTGGCGATTTTCAATTTGATACCCATCCCCCCATTGGACGGGAGCAGGATCTTGCAAGCCATCCTGCCGCATGATCTGGCCGTATCATATGCCAGGTTTGAATCATACGGCCTGATTGTACTATTATTTCTTTTTTATTTTACAGGCGTATTTAAAAAAGTCTTTTTGCCTGTTATATATTTTGGTTATATATTGGTCAGAGTGCTTTTTGGTACATAACCCTTCAGGGCAATTGCGGCTATACCCTATTATGCGGAGGATTTTCAATGGTCGACGATACAATGACGAAAATTATCAGGCTGTGTCAGGCAATAGATGAAAATGCCTTAAAGATATATGAAAGACTGTCCCAAAATGCTCAGGATGAGGATCTGACCGGGTTTTGGCGGAAGTTTCACAAAGATGCCCTACATCATCTTTCCCGCTGGGCAAAACTCCTGTCTTTTGCAGAGGATGGCGGACTTTCTCAGGTTATCGAGAAGCCGGACGAGGCACTTGAAGAACTCACAACTATTCATATAAAAACAGTGGAACTCCTGGATTTTGCCGGTAAAGCAAAAGAAGTAGACAAGGCATTTCTTATGGCCTTTAAACTGGAGTTTTACCTGATACATCCGGCAATTGAGACCCTGTTTCAGTATTTGAAGCCGTTTTCCGACCGGACCACGCCGCAAGTAAATTATAACGCCAAGATCAACACTCTCTTCGATGGTCTGCACAAGTATAATCTGGTAACCATGGAACTGGAACTCCTTGGAGAGACGCTTCACAGGTTGTGGAAAAAAAACCTGAAAATGGCGATCCAGAGCAATTATGATTCGCTTACCGGTATTTTAAACAGGCGCGGTATCTTTAATTCAATTATACCGCTTTCCTATCTGGCCCAGCGGAATAACAGTAATATAGGAATCATGATGATAGACATTGACAATTTCAAGAAGGTCAATGACACATATGGTCATCGGTATGGTGACGATGTACTGAAATTTGTCACGAAAACGATAAAATCAATTCTCAGGATATCCGATGTCCTGGGGAGATACGGGGGAGAGGATTTTTTTGTCTTTCTCTCTTCCGTTGAGTCTGAATCCATCTACGAGGTAGGTGAAAAGATCCGCTCAAGTATTGAACAGGCAAGTGACAATAAGGCCGGGATCACCATAAGCATCGGCATGGCCCAGGGCAGGATTCATGGGATGAAGGAATCCGAGGTTGAGCAGGAGCTTTACGAATTGATCAACATAGCGGACGAAAAGCTTTATGAGGCAAAGGAGGCAGGAAGAAACAACGTCATCATGTAAGGTATATTTGCATCCTGGCCTTTGCTGAGGCTTTCAGTACCCCTACCGGGTCGAGGTAATCATGTACCTTTGCCCGTTTCCCTTCAGCCGGGCGCAGAATTCGGCCGACCACCTGAAGAAGACGCCCTGTGAATTTGATCGGCGTAGTGATGAAAAGAGTGGTCAGACCAGGACAGTCAAACCCTTCGCCTATCAGCTGAAGTGATGAGACAAGAACCTTGATTTCGCCGTTCCTGGTCGATTCCACGATTTTTAATCTAATTTCACTGGCGAGCCTTCCTGTCAGCAGCGCAACATTTATTCCCTTTTTATCCAGAAGAGATGTCATCGTCTCGCAGTGAGCCACGCGGTCGCTCACAACCAGTATGGTACCGGATTCCCTGCCCGCCTCCCGGATCACGTCATCAGTAATCTGCCGGTTTCTTGCCTCATCCTGGGTCAGTGCGGAGAGCATTGCCTGGTAATCATCCCGGTATGTGTACCTGAATCCGGTTTTGTGTTGAATGAATTCGGGTTTCAATACCGCGCCCACTGAATGGAGTTTCTCAGAGTCAATCCGGTGACACAGGTCCCCAAGGTAAAAATAGATCAGCCGGGTCAGCCCGTCCCTCCTGTAAGCAGTGGCTGACAACCCCAGCATGAATCTGCAGTTAAACGCCTCCACTACCTCGGTGAACATGGAGGCCGGGACCCTGTGACATTCATCAACACAGATATGGCCGAAGAGTTCAGGAAGTTCGGAAAGCCTGTTTCTTGCACTATTAATTATGGCAACGGCCACAGGGCCGGTCTCGTAGTGACCATCACCAATCAGGCCCGCATCAATGTTCAGGAATGTCTTGATTTTTTCCTTCCATTGGTACATCAGCTCCTTTGTATGTACAAGGATGAGAGTCGGTTGTTTTCTTTCCGCGGCAACGGCAAGGGCGATTACGGTTTTCCCAGACCCGGTTCCTGATTCGATTACTCCGAAGTCATGTTTTGTCGTGTCTTTAAGAGCTTCGGCCTGATATGGTCTAATCTTACCGTGAAATTCGAGATCAACTTCGGAAAGGGTCCGACGTTTATCAATAATGACCGGATCCGCCCCGGCCATCTCTTTTCTTATGAGCCTGACTGAGTTGTTTGCAAATCCCCTTGGGAAACGTATCCCGGAATTTGATTCCTCAAAAAAATATAGTTTTGGTTTCAGCTCTTTCCCGATCCAGCGGCCATATTTTTTTGCATCCCTGTACTTTGGGTTATCAATGGTGAGCTGTTGTTTCAGGACATTAATCAGGGAAGATGAAGCACCTTCCAGGCGGCAGTCGGCTCCAACGGTCATAATTAATTTGTTTTCAGGCATCCTTCTCTCTTCATTCATCATTCATCATTGTTCATTGTTCCAGCATCTGCTGGATGATGCGTTGTTCCTTTTGGGGAGGGATGAATATCTCAAGATTCTTGTTCCACCGGCTTACATAATGTTTTGTTAAGAGAAGGCGAATGCAATTTTTAAGTTGGATCAGGGTGGTGAAGTCCTCGACAAAGTACTCACCCCAGCTGTTGGCCGTGATCATTGTGGAATTTAGGGTCTTGGAGCCTTTTACCGGCAACTTGTCGAAATTGACCACTGCCATTGCCTGGATCACGGTCTCTGTTTGTAAAAGTTTTTCGCCTGAAATATGGGCAAAATGGATTTTGGGAAACGTTTCAAGTATGGCTTCCGTGAGGCATTGGATATCAAACAGGGCAATGGACTGGAAGTTCTTGGTCATGTGCAGGTTTGTCCCCTTGCCCAGCATTCCATTTATAAGAAGCCATGTGAAAAGCGGGACAGGAGCAGTCTCCCGCTTGATGATCAGGTCGGAATGTTTTTTTATGCTTTTAGTATTATATTCTCCCTGAAAAGCGTAATAATAGTCGGTTCCCTCGTATCTGGTGATGTGAATTGTTATGTCCTTCTGGACCATGGCGTCCCGTGACAGGGTTCGGATATACGGGATCTTGTGCGGCTTTTTCTGATAAAAGGTGAACAATTTACGGCCAAGTACGGCAACGTCTCTTTCCGTAATGGTCACGTCGGTCTCGTTTTCAAATGTCCTGAATATCCAGCGAAGTCTCTTGTAGGTCGCGATAAGGAAATCATGGACCTTGGCCCCGAAATCAAGCTGATCTTTAAGTTTCCAGAATCTGAACTGGAGAAAATGTTTGTGGTTGTCCGGAAGAAGATCCCATTCTTCCATAATGGCCATGGTGTTTCTCAAATGATCTTCTTTGCCCGGTCCTTTCATCTGGGATTCCATTCCTTCCAGCGTTTTTAAAAAAAGACATTCGCGGATCAGGAGATCCCTTTTCTGTTCCGAATCCTCCCCCTTGTAAAACGCGGCTATCTCGCGGGCCAGAAGCAGGTACGGGTCCACGTTCGCCAAGTCCAGCTTTTTATATTCCTCTGATCTTAATTTGTCGGGAAAACTCACAAGACGTTTTACATTGTCCGAGAAGAGGGGCAATCTCTGGGACTTGACCTTTAACAGCAATTCAAGGTAGGCAAACTTGATTACAGACTTGAACGGGCTGTCAAGGGCCTTGTTCATCTGCCACAGGCAGGCTCCGAATATCTCGGATTTTGGAATGTCTGATAGATAACCCAGATCCACAAAGAGGTCAGGATTGATTTTCCTGGTTTTTATCAGACCCTGAACGTACTTACGATATTCTTCCTCGGTCAGTCCGGGTGGAATCAGCCACCAGAGGAGCATCTTGCCGGCCACCAGAATGTGTGTGCGGAAGAGTTCGTCTTTTAAGAGGATTTTCAATGAAGATCCTGCGGACTCTTCCTCGGCCGCCGATTCAAATTGGTTCTCCCTTGTCCGGTCTATATCCATGAGAAAGAAAAAGACCTCTGTGCGGTGTTCATTCATCGCCCACTCCTGAATGGCCTTGCATTTCATCTCAAGGAGAGAAAGTCCCCTTTGACCCAGGTCTTCATACCTGACGCTGACCCAGTAGTCGCAGTCGGATTTTTCGGTCTGTGCAATGGTGCCGATACTTCCGATTGTTTTTAATGAGTGGATGCAGGGGGATCGGGTAAAGCCGGATGGTGTCTCGGTCCTCATTGCCGTAGAGGTCGGGAAATAGCGGTGGAAAATCCCTGGGGATACAATCTCCTGAGGCCGAAAGAGGTGTATTCCGAAGGGACAGTCGTCATCATTAATAAAACCCGGCAGGTCCGGATAATTGGAGTGCAGAAGAAAGGGTATGATTTTGAATAAAAGAGTCGCTCTTGCTTCGTCAAAGATGATTGCCTTGATTTTCCTGTTTTTGTTGTATTTCAGGAATCTGTCGATTTTTTTCTTCAACGATGTTTCCCCTGATGGTTAGGGTCTGGAAAGAAATAACTTGGATTTTCCGTTTCCGAACTGTATCACACCTTTAGCCGGTTTGACATCCCCGAAATCCTCACCGTAGCCCTGCTACGCTTGCGGTTTCGTGAATATCAA
>JAYEJK010000334.1:0-2407 GCA_034660535.1 Thermodesulfobacteriota bacterium
TCCAGGACCTTTAAAAATTCCAGTTTATCTGGGTTAGTGAGTTCTTGGGTGTGTAAGGCAGAGCTTTTGGGTATGCATTCCCAGGCAAAGCCTGGGAACGAGGAAAGTCAACAGCTGACCCCTCATTTTGCATTTATGGATGTCCTGCATTCTGTATAGTCTGAAGCGCCTCTCTGGCCAGCGCGCCCAAGGTTACCCTCGTGAGCCTCCTGTTCCGGTACAGTTCCATTTTGCTTGTGGAGTCAACGAGTTCTTCCAGGGCACTTTGGGCCTCTTTTGCCCTCAGTGATCCAAGAATCCAGCAGATAAGCCCTTTTGATGCGTCCCCTTCCCCGGACAGGACTTGAAGCAGGTCGGGTGTGGCTTTGGCCGTAAACTTGGGCCGTGCCTCGGAAAGTCTTCCCAGACCCCAGTATGCCATCTGCCGAAGCTGCGGGTGTTCTATGTAATTGTTGCCGAAGCCAAAGCAGTCGGGGTCCTGGATGTAGGATATGAGCTGATTATGGAATCTTTTAGCCAGGCATTCGCTTTGGGCCATGACCTCGCCCATGGATTCGGACATCCCCCACCCGGAATTGGAGGAATTTCTCTGCATGTTACAAAACAACCGGCGCATCACGGTCAGGGCGTCACTTATGTCTTGTTCCGCCATCTTGGGCACGACCACGCCAAAGGCCGTGACGGCATGCCATTTGATTTCAGGCGGGTGCAGGAGGAGGGAAAACAGGGGGCCGATTATTTTCCGGGACGGAATGTCAAGCAGGGAATCAAGTCCCTTCTCCCAGTCAGGTGCCTTAAGCACGGCCAGCACCTGCTGCTTGATCCTGCGAAAGTCAGCCATGACGCCTCCTATAATGGATTTCACGGGCCTTAATCAAAGCCATCGGGGTCGTTGTCTTCACATTGTGCGCAAATCTATCAATAAAAATGTGCCTCTAAGGGCTCGCTCGAAAATAACTTCACATTTTAATGCGTCGATCCATCTCGCATGGCTGCGTTGCTCGTCGGTTAAATAGCCTGCTATTCACCCTCCTCGCGCCTTGCCATGCGGACGCCTCGACACCTGAAAATGTAAATTTATTTTCGAGCGAGCCCTAATCCTCTCCATCAAGGTTTGACACCGGGCTCTAAAGATGCCACAAGGAGCCTTACATAATTCCAGAAGAACAGATGTTCATGAAAGGCCTGGAACCCGAAATCGCTGAGGATTTTTCTCCAGTCCCTTTTTATGAAATCAAATGCATGGGGGCATTCAATGATCTTGAAAGGAACACGTAGACACAGGGGCATATCCTGCAGTGAGAATTCGTTATAATCTAAAATGAAAAATTTGCCCCCTGGCTTGAGATGATCAGTGACATTCTGAATGGTTTTTTCTCTTACCTGGTGAGGAAACCCATGTATAACAAATGAGATAAATGCCTTGTCAAACGTTTCTGTAAGTTCAAACGGCTGGTCAATCCGCTGCTTAAGAAAAGAAACATTTGTGACTTTTTTGAAACGGGAACAAAATTGTTTTTCCATCTCATCAGAGATATCCATACCTAATAATCCGCCCTTTTCAGAAAGGTATGATACCATCAGGCAAGCGTTCCTTCCCGTACCACATCCCAGGTCAATAATCTTATCCTCTGGTCGTATATGCATTAGAGAAACCGCTTTTTTTATAAAATGAGCATAGCGGCCAAGGCTCATCAAATTCATGATAAAATCATAGTATGCTGCAGTAAACTTTGTTAATTCAATCTTTGAATCTTTATACAATTTCCCCATAAAAGCTTCCTATACGATTTCCTCACAATCTCATAGCCCGACCCTAATCCTCTCTCAGAAAATCTTCAACTATTAAAAAATCGGCTGGCTGATACCCTTATAAGTGAAAGATCCGGGCACCTATTTCAGGGTAGGTACAAGTCAATACTTGTTGAGGTCGATGAATACGCAAAAGAGCTTTCCCGTTATCAGCGGTTCCCGTGCATAGCTAAAAGCCAACTATAGCTGCATTTATAATTTTTGTTTTCGTAAACTTTTACCAAAATTTCAAGATAGGCAATGGTTTAATCACAACTAGGACTTGCATATAACCTATTGAATTTATAACATAAAATAATACTAAAAACTTCATTTTTTTGCTTGACAAGAATCTATAAACCTGGACGACTTTCTTTGTAAGAATATCAACTACTTACAAAGGAGCCCGAATATGTCCCCGATTAAATCTCTTGTCAGAAAACACCAGATGAGAATCCAACGTAAAGAAAAAATCAAACTCCGTAAACACCTTAGGGCTCAAGTAAAAATAACTTGTACATCTTCCATCTCATCTTCAGGCCGTTTTGGGCCGATTGTGAGGTTACAAAATCCTCAAATTAGCGCTGCTAGTCCTGCGGTTTTGTAACCTCACAAT
>JAYEJK010000335.1:0-9870 GCA_034660535.1 Thermodesulfobacteriota bacterium
TTAGGGAAAATTCAGGAATTCAACAAAATAATCGTTAAAATCAAGGCGGGAGGAGAGTTCTATGTGCTCAATAGAGTCTCCCAGTTCATTGGCCATCTGCCAGTAATATTTGGATAATAAAGCCATGGATGACCCGTAACTGGCAGCATTGCCCAATGGAACAATTATATCGGGATTTACCGGGGGAAGAAGTCCAATCCGCAAGGCGCTTAAGGGGTTGACATAGTTTCCAAGGGCTCCGGCAAGGCAGATGCGATTAATATCATCAAGCCGTATTCCATAGTCGCTAATCAGGATTTCCACTCCGGCGGCAATGGCGGACTTTGCCAGCTGGAGTTCACGCACGTCCTTCTGAGTGAGGTATATGGGTTTATTATGATAGCTTTCCTGGGCCGTGGCCACGAGAAAGCTATTTACACCATCACAATCAATCACTCGGGAAAAAATTTTCCCCGTATTATTTTCTTTTGGATGAACAATCAGTCCTTCCTTATCGATAATGCCGATTTTCACAAGCACTGCGACCAGGTCAACCAGTCCGCTTCCGCAAAGCCCCTTGGGTTTAATATTACTGATGTCCCGGTAATTAAGTTTGTCATTTTCATAATACACAGCCTCGATTGCGCCGTCCGTGGCTATCATGCCATGTGAAATTCTTGCTCCTTCGAATGCCGGGCCTGCTGCCGCTGAACATGTCAGCATTCTTTTCCGGTTTCCAAGAAAAATCTCAGCGTTTGTTCCTATATCAAGGCCCAGTATGATTTCATCTTCCTGCTCAACTGCTCCGGAAGCCAATACAGTGCTAATCAGGTCCCCCCCTATATAGCCGGACTTCATGGGCATTGTGAAAAGCTGGGCTTCCGGATGCAAGTCAAGCCCTACTTCAGCGGCTTTTACTCGCATGCCGTCAGTTAAAATCGGCGCAAACGGCGCTTCAGCAATCCCGTCAGGTGGAAGCTTCAGAAGAAAATGCTGCATAGTTGTATTTCCACCTGCAATTACGACAAAGATGTCACTGGTGCTCAGCCCGGCCACTTCCAACAGACCTCTGGTAATGTCATTCAGATTCTCTGTGAGAATATCGTGCATACTGTCAAGCCCGGCTGCATGATCTTTCACATATTGAAGCCGGCTGATTACATTTGTGCCGTGCCTGATTTGACTGTTAAGCTGGGATTTGACCGCTATCTCAGCCCCGTCCAGCAGATTAATCAACTTGCCGACCAGGGTAGTGGTGCCCAGATCAAAAACAAGACCGTAGCTATGCCCCAGTTTTTCCCAGTTCTGCCAGTCAAGAAGGGATTTTTCATGCAGCACCGCCACCCCTTGGGTTTCAGTCTGTTTTAATTTTTCCGGCAACGAGGCAAGACAACCGAGTGAGGCTGTCAGATCGCCATAGTCAGGCCCCATGGCCAGTTTAATACGATCCAGTGTGGATGCCCCTTTGTTGGCAAACAGAGGGGTAAGAAAAACATGTTGTTTGTGTATAAGAGGGTCAAGCTGAAAGAGCGAGGAGTGGCTGGTTTGGAGAATCTGAAAATACTCTGAACCAAACCGTGGTTCTTCAATCTGAATCACCATCTTGCTTTTTACCGGCGTACGGCAGGCAAGGCGCACTCCCTGGTCAATCTCCTCCTGACTGATAAAATTCCTTTCATCCTGTGATATCGGTTCAATGGAAGAGAGAATCCTGACTTTACATTTGCCGCACTTTCCCAGCCCGTTGCATTCCGACTTCAGGTCTACATTATTTTTTCGCAGTGCATCGAAGATAGTGTCACCGGCATTGACATTCAGCCAGAGATTGTCAGGAAGGACGTTCAACTTGAAATATTTTGATCGTCCCTTTGCCGGCCGTGGATACTGGGTTCTTTTTATCATGATATGGCTAACCTTTAACACGCTTCTATTAAATGAACCAATCTCTCTTCAAGGTCCAAGTAGTCCGCGTTTACTATCTCCAAAGACAGTCCCAGGAAATCAGCAACCTTGCCTGCCTGGACTCCGAGTTCCGGGTCAGATGGCTGACGTATGTATATAACTCTTTGATAATGTTTAAAAAAACAATCCCGCATCAGTGGGTCATTTAATTCCAACGGTTTTACACAGTACCCTTCAAAGTTTTTGATAAGTTCCTGTTCCAGAAAATAGGTGCCTGTTATCTCATCAATGAATCGCCGGTATCTTTCCAGGCCGAGAAAAAATTCATGGCAGGAATAGCCCTGTATCTTGCACACTCCGTGTTGTGCACAGAAACCGCTGATATCTGGAAAACATTCACCATAGAGACATATCAGCCTTCTGGTTGTATGTCTTAACGTATTGATTTTCAGTCCTAATTGATTTTTCAGTTCCTGCGGTCGTAAATGTAGATTGGATGGCAGAAAAATCACCCGCAGTTCAGGGTATCTCTCCAGTAACCGAAGATATTTCAAGGCAGGCCTGAAAACCCCGCAGGCGATGATATGCACATCATCTAACGATTGCACTGATTAGTCATTCCGGAGATGTTTTTAAAGTTCGCTAAGAGTGTTCCAAAACAGATGGAAAGGCTTTTTTTATTCTCTTTATCAAACCAGGCGCCAAACGACTCTCACTGCCTTTGGCCAGGGTTTTTTCAACTATTTTATGCGCCTTGCTCAACATATCAGGGCGGCCTTTTTCTTCCCATATATCGAAGTTGGAACGAACACACAAATTGGGATAAAAGTATTCATCGTGCATGTGATTAATCGTATGTTCTTCCATCATATAATTGCCGCCCGGTCCTACCTCACTGATCACATCAAACCCCAGTGTCTCTTCATCCACCCTGATTCCAGTCAGCATTCGATGAATCATACCTATGATTTCGTCATCAATAACAAATTGTTCATAGGAAAGGGAATTGCCTGAATCCATCAGGCCTGCTGCCAGGTGTATGAAATCCGCCCCGGCCATGGCCACTGTCGTATTGGAAAACAGTTTCTCAAATCCGGCCTGAACATCGGGACGCTTGGCCTCTGTGAGTCCGCCGGATGCATAAATGGGCAGGTTATAGAGTTTTGCAAGTTGGACCGCTGAAGTGTTCATCATTCCCATTTCGACCGCACCCATGGTATATTCCATGGTACGTAGATCCATAGTAGCGGGCACTGCCCCATAAAGCACCTTGGCCCCGGGAGTGAGCGCCTGAGTAATTGCCACACCTGCCAGAGCTTCTGCATGCATCAGTGAAAGTGTGCCGGCCAGAGTGGCAGGGGCTGTGGCGCTCGCGATAGGAGCCGGAGCGCATGTCACCGGGATGCCGCGGCAGGTGCAGAAATCAAGAATGTTCAAGGTGTTGGCGTCACAGGTGAGAGGGCTTATCATGTTGGTGATCACCGAAACAAAGGGTCTTTCCCTGAGACGGCTCTCATTGCCTGCGATGAGAGAGGCAAGTTTCCACATCTGTTCAGCGCCCTGTACATCGTCACAACCACCTATCACATGCTTTGTAGTATGGTTGAAGGCGCAGTAAAAATCATTCAGATGATAGTTTTCAGGCTTTAGATCATGGGCCTGGCAGGCAATAATATAAAAACGAATATACTCCAAGTGATCAACCAGTATTGCCGTGTTAATTATATCTTTCAACAGGGTATACCGATAGCCGCCCGTGTTCATATCAAGAATGCGAAACACGCGGCCCCCATTCCCGAAATAGACATTACCTTTTCCCATATGGAGATCATTCCGACCGTCCCGGGAAAAAAGCGTAAAACGCGGGGGCGCATGGTTGATCAGTTTGCTCAGGCAGGCGCTGTTGAAGCGTATCCGGGAATTATCATGGTCGATTTCTACTCCGGCCTTATGCAGCCGGTCAAAAACAGTGTCCCCGATAATGTGGATTCCGATTTGTTCCAGTATCCTGCGTCCGTTCTCATCAATTTGTCGTACCTGCTTTGGTGTAAGCTGACGAAAAAGCGGCCGATTTTTTTTCATGTGGATCAACCTCTGCTATTTTTCTTTACAGACCTTATCTATTGCCGACAGGACCTCATCAGGTTTGAGGTCTACCTGATGCTCTGCAAGGATCCTTTTTGTTTCCATGTTGCAGCGTCTGTACAGGTCTGTTGCTCCAGCTTCCATCCAGCTATCATAACGGGTACGGTCCAGGAGTTTTGGTAAAAACTGGGCCTGCATGAAATTCTTGAAAGTGTGATCATCAGTGAGAAACATTGAGCCTGGAACAGTTCCTACGCGTTCAATTGCTTCAAGCGCCAGGGTTTCGCTGTTAATCGGAATTCCATTGGTAAAAACACGGCTCATGGCCACCAGTTCATTGTTCATGGTCAGCATTTCAAGCGAGGAAATGCCTCCATATTCCAGATATCCGGAATCATGGATCAAGTTGCATCGGGACAACATGGAAGTGATAATGGAAAACATGGATTCAGCCCCTGCCTGGGCATCCATGACTTTGGCATCCGAGGCCCCGGCAAAGGCCCAGATCGGCAAGCCGTACAGTTCATCGCGCATGTCGGCAAGGGCCGCCTGGGTGAGGCTCCATTCAGGACAGCCATAGGAGACCACAGTAGATTTCATGTCCAGAACACTGACATTGGGGCCGAACAAGAAGGGGGCGCCTCTATTAGTCAATTGATGAACAACGAGCCCGACCAGATTTTCCGCTATACCCAGTGCCATGGCGCCGGCCAGGGTAACAGGGGCGCCGCCCCCTGCATTTGATCCGGAAGGAAAACAGATGGGGATTCTTTTCTGAGCGCAGAAAATAAGCCTGTCCAGGACATTTTCAGGAAAACGTAATGGGCTGATAGCTTCGGAGTAGTTCAAGATAAACGGCTTCCGCTGAAATTCTTCCTCTCCTCCTGCCACCAGGCAGGCAATCTTGTATATCTTTGCGATATCCCTACCACTATCCGCTATGAAAACAATAGGCTTATTGGTGTTTTTGACCATCTCGGCAAAGGCGTAAACATAGATATCCTCAATAGGGACATCCTCGGGATTTGACATGGACATTGCAAAAGACATATTATCCAGTCCATCTACGAGTCTTGCAAAATTGGCCGTATCCTGAAGAACAGTCCGACGACGTTGGCCTGTTTCCAGGTCCATAGTAAAAGTGGTGTCTGAACCAGGGCCATAGAACGAATTGCCGTCAACGAGCGGCATGGTTTTATTGCCTTGCTGATCATAAAGCGCAATCTGTCTGGGCGCTGTTTGAAGAGCTTGTTCCACTAGATAACCGGGCATTTTGACCCAATCATCGTTGAAAACAGTACATCCGGCATCTGCCAGCATTTGTAAGGCCCCCGGATGCTCCATCTTAAATCCTGTCTTTTCAAGAATCTCCAGAGCTGCTGTATGAACCGCCAACACCTGGTCGCGATTAAAGACTTTCAGTCTGGGCTGAAAAGTAGGTATTTCCGTTAATCTCATGGTCTCCTCCTGTATAATAAGGACACGGCGCCTTTTAGCTGTTTGACCGGATCAGTTCAGACCTAACAGACTCTTTGCTAAATTCACGGAAGCGCCGGCATCGGAACCATAAGAATCCGCCTTGATTTCCCGGGCATATTTTTCCGTAACCGGAGCCCCACCGATTATAACCTTGACCTTATCCCGAATACCGGCCTTATCAAGGGCTTCAATAGTCATGGGCATTGAGGGCATGGTGGTGGAAAGCAGCGCAGACATGGCAATGATGTCCGGCTCAATTTCCTGCGCTTTATGGACAAATTTCTCCGGCTGGATGTCAACGCCCATATCCGTAATCGTAAAACCTGCTCCTTCCAGCATCATGGCTACCAGGTTTTTACCAATATCATGTAAGTCGCCCTTGACCGTTCCAATCAGCACCTTGCCTTTGGACTTGACCGTACCCTGTTGAAAGAACGGGGCAAGGAGCTTCATGCATTCTTGCATGGTTTTAGCGGAACGAAGCATCTGAGGGACAAACGTTATTCCTTTTGAGAACCTTTCACCCACCTCATCCATTGTCGCTATGAGTGCCTTGTCTAAAAAATTCTGAATATCGGCCCCTTTGTCCAGGGCCTTTTGAGTCTCAGCCACTGCTGTTTTTATGTCCCCCTTATGCACAGCGTCAGCTACTACTTGGAAATCGTTCATTTTTGCCCCCATGAATTATTGTAAAGTTATTTTTGAGCGAGCCCTTAGCCCAGCCGATCGTTCTGGTATGCGTCGATATAGTTTTCACAGTATTCGTCATGCCCTAGAAGCATGTTCACAGATAGTAAAGTTGACATAAGCCGTTTGTCAGTCGGGTCCAGGATGGCTCCGGACAGGCCGTGCGACATGGCTAGAGCCAGAAAGTTGCGATTAATGAGATGACGTTTAGGAAGACCGAACGAAATGTTAGAAAGACCGCAAATTGTATTAACGCCCGGAAAATCATGCATGATTCGGCTAATGGCTTCCAGGGCGGCAATTCCCATCCTGATATCTACTGAAACGGGCTGAATCAGAGGATCTACGTGAATGTTTTCCAGAGGAATCCCGTTGTCCGTAAGTTCCCTGATCAATTCAGAGCCCACCTTGACCCGTTCGGATGTGGTAGCAGGCATTGACGTCCGTCCCATGCAAAGCGCTATCACCTGACAAGGTCTGGAAACAAGCGTCGGAAGAAGCCGTTTGAGCCGTCCCTCCTCCATTGAAATCGAATTGATCATAGGTTCCCCTTTGCAGATTTTTACAGCCTCCGACAATGCGTCCGGGTCGGGACTGTCCAGACAGAGTGGCGCATCAATAGCATCTTGAATGGTCTCGATCAGCCAGCAGAGGTACTCGGTCTCTTTTTCTACAAAGGTTCCGGCATTGACATCGATATAATCAACCCCTGCCTCGATCTGTTCTTTAGCAATCCTGATGATAAAGTCGGCGTCCTGCTTTTCAACAGCTTCCTTGATGCTTGCACGGCTGGCATTAATCATCTCTCCTACAATAATCATCGTTATTCCTCAAACAGAAGGTTCATCTCTTTTGCAACTATTCAGATGTGCCCCAGGTGTGCGTAATCAGGCCGGCCTGATTACGCGCAGATGGGGTGCAGCTGAATAGTTACTCTCTTTTCCTGATTCCCACTTACTATATTGTGATTGAAACCAATTGAAATTGCAATTTTTTATTTATTCGGTACTCTTTTATTATCGGTTTGATGACCGGCAACTCGAAGCACTGATGCCGGCAAGGGACTTACAAAGCCTGCCAACAGGAGTGCGTTTAAATGCAGAAAAAATGGACTTATGAAGAATTGAAAAAAAGGGTCGGGGAGTTGGAGAAAGAAGGCTCAGAGAAGAAGTCTATTGAGGAGGCGTTGCGCAACACCAACGAGCTTCTGGAGAAGGTCTTCTCGACGACCCATATGTTACTCGCATACATGAATACGGATTTCAACTTCATCCGTGTAAACCATGCTTACGCATCGGTAGACGGTCGAGACCCCGGTTTTTTTGTGGGCAAGAACCATTTTGACATGTACCCCGATAAAGACAACCAGTCGATCTTCAGTCGTGTTGTTGAAAAAGGTGAGCCATATAGCGCGTACGCGAAGCCTTTTGAGTACGCGAAACATCCGGAACGCGGAGTGACATATTGGGACTGGTCCCTTCACCCTGTAAAAAAAGCCTCCGGAGAGGTGGAAGGGCTTGTCATGAGCCTGATAAATGTTACCAAGCGCATCAAGGCGGAGGAGGCATTAAGAGAAAGCCAAAAGCATTTTCTGGCAGCCCAGGAAAATGAAAAAAAACGGATTGCCCGGGAACTCCATGACAGCATAGGACAATCCCTGACAGCTATAAAGTTTGGGCTGGAAAACAGCCTGGACAAAAGAGTCGGACGAACGGCTGAGGCACAAGTGGAATCATTGAGGGCCATCATCCCCCTGGTTCAACAGGCCATTGAAGAAGTCCGCAGAATCCACACAGACTTGCGTCCGTCCATGTTGGATGATCTTGGCCTGCTCGTGACCATTAACTGGTTTTGCCGCGAATTCCAGATGATTTACTCGGACGTTCGAATCGAAAAACAAATGGATGTACAGGAGAATGAAGTGCCTGAGCCTTTGAAGATGGTCATCTTCCGGCTATTACAGGAAACAATGAACAATATAGCCAAACACAGCGATGCAGATTTCGTGCGTCTTTGCTTCAAAAAAACAAAGGCCGCCATAGCGTTGACTGTTGAAGACAACGGCCGTGGTTTCCATCCGGAAGACGCACTTTCCTTGAACAGTTCAATAGAGGGTTTTGGGATTACCAGCATGAAAGAACGAACTGAACTTGCTGGAGGGACTTTTGCTATCAAGTCCACACCCGGGACTGGAACCGTTGTCCGGGCGTCGTGGCCATAGGGAGACCCCGTCCTATTCCGTAATCAGCCCTTTTCTCATGGCAAAAGCTGCCAATGCCGGGGCATTGTGGAGACTTAACTTCTTCATGAGATTGGCCCTGTGTTTCTCGACTGTTTTTGCGCTGATATAAAGGTAGCCGGCAATTTCTTTGTTTTTATGACCCTCGGCAATCAGTTTGAGTATCTGTCGCTCCCTCCGGGTCAAGCTCTCCCATGATGACTCGACCTTAACAGGTTTTCTCCCTCCTAAGTACCCTGCAACAAGCTTTTTTGAAATCCCCGGGCTGATATAAGGCTTGCCATCGAGAACGCTTTCCAGGGCCAACGTCAACTCCGCATGGGTGGCATCCTTCAAGAGATATCCATCTGCGCCGGCCTTCAACGACGCGAACACATATTCCTCTGCCTTGTGAACCGTCAAAACCAGGACCTTTGTATCTGGACTCTGCTTCTTTATTTCTCTGATTGCATCCAGGCCATCCATCTTAGGCATGGAAAGATCCATTAACACAAGGTCGGGCTTGATTTTTTGTACGGATCGGATGGCATCGAGGCCGTCTTCCGCCTCCCCGGCAACATCAAAATCAGGATTCGAAGAGAGCAACGATCGCAGCCCTTCTCTAAGTATCGTGTGATCTTCCGCTATCATGATGCGATATGGTTTCTTCACGGCGCTATATCCTCAGATTTTCCGAAAAATACGCTATCCCGATCCAAAATATACATTCTATACCCTATTCACAATTCGGAGGCAAATTTGTAAACAGAGCATAAAACACCTACACAAATACAGCCATCAGGTAAATCAAAATGTTGAGGACACTAATCGTTGACGACAGCGCTACCTTCCGCAAGACCTTTAAAAGTGCCTTGTGTGAGCGATTCCCCTTTATGCTTATCAAGGAAGCTCTGAATACAACCGAGGCCTTGCAAAAAATCAAGGCTTTTCCGCCTGATGTGATCTTTATGGACATACGATTGCCCGGCGAAAGCGGTCTTGAGCTTACCAAAAGAATCAAGGCAAGTCATCCTGAAATAGCTATTATCATTCTTACAGCTTATGATTTACGGGAATACAGAGAGGCGGCTTACAATGGGGGGGCCGATGCCTTTATCCCAAAGGACTCCCTGAACCTGGCGGATATTGCCGCGTTGATCAAATCCATTTTTTCCGACGACGGATACCACGACCTTCATAATCCCGGAAAGGACGGACGCTCGTGAAGGAGGCGGCAGGCCGGGCCTCTACATACTGAGCCTGTCTCCAAATGGGGTGTCTTTCTTCATGAAATAAGGGTTTCACCTCATTTACTTTCTATGCGCACATACTTAATTTGGAAAAATGGAATCAACTGTGGCCGACCCGGCATCAATCGAGTGGTTCCGCTGGAGGATTAAGGGTCTGGAAAGAAATAACTTGGATTTTCCGTTTCCGAACTGTATCACACCTTTAGCCGGTTTGACATCCCCGAAATCCTCACCGTAGCCCTGCTACGCTTGCGGTTTCGTGAATATCAA
>JAYEJK010000336.1:0-2402 GCA_034660535.1 Thermodesulfobacteriota bacterium
GATAATTCTTTCCTCACTTTGCATTGACGTTTTTTGCACGGACAAACAAGTTTGTCCATGCCACCCATCAGGCAGTTACAAAAAATGGTGCAAGGCTTTCCTCCCCCAAATCCGTTATAATCAGGATCCGTAAAGTACTGACTGAATTTATCGGGGTTGGTTTTAATTTCGGCCACAAGTCTTTCATTGGGCAAAGGTGGGCACAGCCCACCCTACAAAAAATACATATTTCCACCATGTTATTCTTAGTTCTCTTGTAGGGTGGGCTATGCCCACCGTTATAATGGCCGAAGTTAAAACCAACCCCAATTTATCTGCATATTTCACTCTCAGCCGCCCCTCTTGTTAAAAAATTGATGACTTTTGGATTGGATTTGTCTTGCAACAGGACATTTGGATCCCCTTCGGCAATCATAGTCCTGGTTTCCGGGTCCAGAAACACCGAGTTGGTGCCGATTGCAAAAATACTTGCCAGTTCGTGGGTCACAATCACAATTGTTGCCCCGAGACTGTCTCTGAGTTCCAGGATCAAATCATCAAGGCGCCGGGCACTGATCGGATCGAGTCCGGCTGACGGTTCATCAAAAAAAAGGATCTCGGGGTCCAAGGCCATGGCTCTGGCAAGACCTGCCCGTTTCTGCATACCGCCGCTGATTTCAGACGGATAAAAATTCTCAAATCCCGCCAGACCGACCAGAGCAAGTTTTAAAGACACCAGTTCTCTGATCCGGTTTGGGCTGAGATCTGTGTACTCTTCAATGGGCATGGCAATATTTTCCGCAATGGTCATAGAACTCCATAAAGCGCCGCTTTGGTACAACACACCACAACGACGCAATATCTGATTCCTTTTCAATGGGTCCGCATCCCAGAGACTTACCCCTTCATGAAGCACCTGCCCCCTGGCTGGGGAGATCAAGCCTATGAGGTGTTTCAAGAGCGTACTTTTCCCGCAGCCGGAGCCTCCCATGATAATAAAGATGTCACCTTTATAGATGTTAAACTCCAGATCCTTTTGTATCACAAAATCACCATATGCCATGGTAAGGTCGTGGACTGTTATGTGGGCCTCTTTCTCCTTCATTATCAGATACTTAACATGTTAGTCAGAACGGCAAAGATGCCGTCAAAAACAATTATCGCCACTATTGCGGCCACTACTGCGGAAGTAGTTGCTTCGCCGACAGCCGAGGCGCTACGCCCGCATCGCATTCCCTGATAGCAACCGGCATACGCTATGATCACACCAAAAACTACGCTTTTTACAAGCCCCACAGCCACATCATCTAATCCAACTGCAGCGCTTGTCTCGTGAAAATATTGGATTAAGGGGATATCGAGCATTGCGACACCGACAAAGAGCCCTCCAAGCATTCCCATTATATCTGCATAGATGCAGAGCAATGGCATCATCAGGCACATTGCCAGCATCCGGGGCAGCACCAGAAATTCGGTAGGGGAGAAACCGAACGTTTTCAAGGCGTCTATCTCTTCGTTCACTTGCATGGTTCCCAATTGTGCCGCAAAAGCCGCCCCAGTCCGACCTGCCATGATAATCCCCGTCATCATTGCTCCCATTTCACGTGCCATGGCAATACCGACCAGGTCGGCAACATAAATTTCAGCTCCAAAGAGTTCTAATTGAACAGCACCGACAAAAGCAAGGATCAGACCTATTAATACACTGATAAGGGTCACAACCGGCAATGCCTGCGGCCCGCTATCCTGAATAAAAACTATGAGATCGGACTTTCGAAAATGCGCTTTTCCTCTTAACAGGGTAATAAAAGACAGGAAAGAATCACCAATAAAGTCAAGCAGTGCAACAATTGATTGCATAGAAGATATGGCGCTCGAACCGATCCTCGACAAAATTGATTCTTTTTGAGCCCCTTTCCCGGTTCCTTTTTTCTCAGGCACTGCAAGAGCTAATGCAACAAGGCGCTGCACGCCTTGAGGAAGCCCTGTACTATCTGTGCTAATTTGCTTCTCTCTGCACAGGACCAGCACCCTTAATAGAAAAGTCAATAGGCTGCTGTCCCAATCTGCAAGTTCCCTGGAATCAAAAACAATATTGGTGATAGCCGGGTCAGCATCAAGCTGCTTCTTCAGTTGTTCTGCAGAAGCCGGTTCATTACCGATTTTCCAGTTTCCTATCAACTGGATCTGCAGCGTTTCGTCCGATATTCGGCTGATTTCAGTCCTGCAACATGTTGGCATTGCTTTTATGAGAAAATATTTTCTCTCTGTTCCTTAGCAGTTAATTCGGTTTTACTATTGGCATTGTTAATTTAATATAGCTGACAGTCCATCGTTCCATTTGAGCATTAAGAGTATGACGGAACACAGAAGCATTTTTTTACTTTTACTGTAGCATTTCGTCTTCCTTCTGAGTCTTGCAA
>JAYEJK010000337.1:0-2402 GCA_034660535.1 Thermodesulfobacteriota bacterium
TTTACGCCATTTTTTATACGCTAACACCAAACTTGAGATTGAAATGGAATAAAAAAACGTTTTTGCCCTGACATATAAGGAAGAAAATGTTTTTTTGCCTTATGTCGACGTACTTCGGGAATAGCTGGGAAAGCAATACTTTGTGTCAAATTATGGTAACTTCTCAATAAGTGGTGGTAAGTTATACTGGATTCCGGCTGACTGCATGCCGGAATGACGGCCACAAAGCCGGCAATCGTCATTCCCGCATGCTTTTAGCGGGAATCCAGGAAGTGTTGATTTTATGAAACCACCTTCACTTTTTGAGTAGTTACAAATTATGAACATAACCACTAATCAAATATCTTAACACTGCGCCGATAAAACCACCGACACCGACTAGAATTATTTTGTGCATATTTCACTTCTCTTTACATAATTTTTAAAGTAGGAGTCATCAACACAATGACGGTTAAAGGCGAACTCCATCGCCAATAATTATTAAGTTCAGTTCAACAAGAATAGGGACAAGAATAGGCAAGAATAGGGGACAGACCACGTTTATCCGTCACCCTCCTTTTTTTCTGTTTTTTTTCGCGGCCTGCCTGCTTTTCCGGGAGTTACCCGGCGGCCAAGCATGGCGGCTATTTTTTCTTTGAACCGTTGGTTGCCAAGGGCAAAATTCCCGTTGGTTGCCTGACGAATCCGGTCAACGACACCAGGCTCCAACTCATGACGAAAAAATTCCCGAAAGGCGGCCTGCCTTTCTTCACTGGTTCGGCCAAGACCCTGATAGACTGAATGGTGACTTAACAAGTCAGCTCTTTCGCCCTGCCCATTGTAACCGTAGCTTGACCTGCGATACTCGCCAGGGTGTGCAACAATACCGGCACGGACCGGATTCAGTTCGATGTGCCGCTGACATGCCGGTAGATACTCCTCCTGTTGGGCAATACAGGAACGAAAACGCCCCTCCCAGGAGGGTCCCGCTACGCTGATATGTACGGTTGACGTACTGTACATACCGCTGCCCCAAACGTTTCATTAGCATTCCGGCACTGTCAGCATTTGCCGGGGTCAAAAGAAGGTGGACATAAAAAAACGTGGTCTGTCCCCTATTTTACCTATTTTACTATTTTATAAAATCAGTGGGTTGAGTCATTCTTCAACTTAGCTTGAATAGCACCCTCTTGACAATAGCACCAAGACCAATTATAATTACACATATATTGAAATTATTTAAGTGAGGTGTAACTATGGGGCAAGTAACGATATATCTCGATAATGAGATTGAAAATAAAATGAAAACTGCGGCCAAAACATGCGATCTGTCTGTTAGTAAATGGATTGCGAACATTATTATAGAAAAAATATCAACTGAATGGCCTCAAGATGTAGTTAGTTTGGCAGGTAGCTGGAAAGAGGATTTTCCATCATTGGAAGAAATTCGCTCAAATCAGGCAGTCGATTCCAGTCGAGAGGCTCTGTGAAATTGTATATTCTTGACACCAATACGCTAATTTACTTCTTTAAGGGCATAGGCAATATTGCTAGCATTCTATTATCTAAGTCCCCAAAAGATATATCCATTCCATCAATTGCACTCTACGAACTCGAAGTTGGAATTGCAAAATCAACAAAACCAAATAAAAGAAGAAAACAATTAGAGTTACTTATATCACGAATCAGCATTTCTTCATTTGGGATAAAAGAAGCAGAAGTGGCCGCTATGATAAGAGCTAATCTTGAAACCAAAGGCACCCCAATCGGCCCTTACGACACACTTATTGCGGGTACGGCATTAAGTGCCAATGCAACGCTAATTACCCATAACACAAAAGAATTTGAAAGAGTCAATGGCCTTAACATTGAAGATTGGTATTAGCCTAGAAGAATGGGACGGAGAATGGGGACATTTGGAGAAAATAGGGAACAGACCACGGTTTAAATAAGACACGCCTTTTGAAGGCCATCGAAATCGTGGTCTGTCCCTTATTTCCCGACGATGTGTCCATGCGAAATTTTTTTTATTTTCAATATATTATATCTCTCGAAAACCACGTACGAATCGACCGTTTATCCCTATTATGTCAAATGTGTAGACCTGACCGTATGCCGTATAACGGCTGTAATTCTAGCTGGTTAAAGTCCAGCAGGGGGAGTTGTCCGTACGCCTCCTTAGTACCGGGAAGCAGCGTCTGGGTAACCAGGGGTTGTAAGTTTCCCATGGGCAAAGATGCGTAACCGTTCAGAGGTGCCCCATATTTTGCAGACTCCTTAAGAATGTAATCGTTCTCAGGCGCTCCATATGGGCGCTAGCAGTTCGGCTCACTATATAAGTAATATGTGAGCCGGGCTGATCGCACCCCAAGGGCACTTCCGTTGGGCGCGTTCAGATGGAGGGCCTGTGAACGATTACAGAA
>JAYEJK010000338.1:0-9819 GCA_034660535.1 Thermodesulfobacteriota bacterium
TACAAAACCGCAGGACTAGCAGGGCTAATTTGAGGATTTTGTAACCTCACAATCGGCCCAAAACGGCCTGAAGATGAGATGGAAGATGTACAAGTTATTTTTACTTGAGCCCTAAGATGAATTCCCAGTGTAGTGGATGGATAGAAGATGATTGTATTTGATCTGGCATGTGTTTGCGGCTATCAGTTTGAGGGCTGGTTTCGGTGCCGGGAAGAATTTGAGACACAGATTCAATCGGGAATGCTGCTGTGCCCGGAATGCGGAAGCGATAAAATACACAAGATCCTCTCCCCTGTGGCGGCTGTACGATCCGGTGTGTGTGTAAGTGATAAATCAGATGTCAAGACGGCCGGAGATGAATGGGTTGCGTCTACGCTCACCAAACTGCAGGATTACGTGATTAAGAATTTTGAGGATGTGGGAACGAAACTTGCGGAAGAGACTTTGAAAATGCATTACGGGGTTGAGAAGGCTCGGAATATCCGGGGAGTTGCCACGGACGATGAAGAGAAAATTCTCAAGAGTGAAGGAATAAAAATCTTAAAAATTCCAATGCCGGTCAAAGAGGAAAAATCGAACTGACCACGCCTCCCCTATTCTTCTTATTTAGGGTCTGGAAAGAAATAACTTGGGTAATTCCGATCCGAAATGTGTTGCAGATTTAGTCGGTTTGATATTCACGAAACCGCAAGCGTAGCAGGGCTACGGTGAGGATTTCGGGGATGTCAAACCGGCTAAAGGTGTGATACAGTTCGGAAACGGAAAATCCAAGTTATTTCTTTCCAGACCCTTAGTGTCTGAACGAAAACCCTCCAATTTACACTTTTCCTGTCATTGCGAGGGAAGCATGAACGAAGCAATCTCTTGGCAATAAGGGATTGCTTCGTCGTTCGTTCCTCACTCCTCGCAATGACAGCTCGCAACTAAGAAGGGGTTTACGTTCAAACATTAATTACATCGCTGAAGTTTTGGTCCAGGAAACTGCATTCCGTTGGAGATAAATCAAATCTGATTTCAGCCTCCCTTATGATATCCTGCCGGCTCTTTTCCGGATGGGCCTGCACGGTTTCACTTATCCAGCGAATTGTTTTTCTCATTTTTTCCCCTGATGGTTGAATATTTGCAGCTGACGTCATACTTGTCTCCATTGTCTATAGATTCTTACAATTTTTAATCTGAGAGTTCATCGAACCTTTGAACCTTTGAATCTTAAACCTTTGAACCTTGAACCCGGAACCAATGACATTAATAAAATCAAATGTCATAGACCGCCGGTATTTGTTTTACACCTTTCATCCTTCTTCAGATAAAGGTTTCAAGATGATTCCGCCAAGCGGAGGGACAGATACCAGGACGTGATACGGGGCTTCCCCAAATGCTTCCTTAATGGGTTGCTTGACATGTGTGTTTCCCACCCCGCTACCACCGAATTTTGTGGCGTCGGATGAAAAAATTTCTCTGTATTTGACGTTTGACGGGACGCCCATTTTATAGGCATGTAATACTTGAGGTGTGAAATTCAATAGACAGACAAGGTGATCTTCAGGGTTCTTGGCAAATCGGGCGAATATGATGATGCTGTTGTCAACATCCTTGAAGTCTATCCATTTAAAACCTTTATCAGAGAAGTCGACTTCCCAGAGTGCGGGATTTATCAGATACAGTTTGTTCAGGTGTTTTACATACTGTTGCATCTGCCGGTGTTTCCCATCCTCTTCCACCAGATGCCAGTCAATGCTCACATTGCAGTACCATTCCGAGATCTGGCCGAATTCTCCGCCCATGAAAAGGAGCTTCTTGCCGGGATGTGTACATTGGAGAAAAAACAAAAGCCTGAGATTGGCAAACTGCTGCCACCTGTCACCCGGCATTTTGGAAAGCAGCGAGTTTTTGCCGTGGACTACCTCGTCATGCGACAAGGGAAGGATGAAATTTTCAGAAAACGCATAAAACAGTGAAAATGTGAGGGCATTGTGATGATGCTTTCTGTAAATCGGGTCTTTTGTGAAGTAGCGCAGCATGTCATTCATCCAACCCATGTTCCATTTGAATCCAAAACCAAGGCCCCCGGCATCAGCCGGCTTGGAGACGCCGAAAAAGCTTGTGGACTCCTCTGCTATCATCATGATATCCGGGAAACGGTCGTATGCTATGCTGTTCAAATGCTTGATAAATTCAATGGCCTCAAGATTTTCATTTCCTCCTTGACGGTTCGGCACCCATTTGCCGTCTTCGCGCGCATAGTCCCTATATAACATAGAAGCCACTGCGTCCCACCTAAGCCCGTCAATATGGAACTTATCTAACCAGTACAGGGCGTTTGAAATCAGGAAGTTGCTGACTTCCTTGCGGCCTAAATTAAATATCAGTGTTTCCCATTCAGGATGTTCGCCTTCCATTGGATTGTCATGCTCATACAGGGCAGTGCCGTCGAACCGGCCGAGGCTGTGTCCGTCAGTGGGAAAATGTGAGGGAACCCAGTCCAGAATTACGCCGATATTGTTCTGATGACAGCGGTCCACGAAACGCATGAAATCCTGTGGAGTTCCAAACCTGCTGGTCACCGCGAAATATCCGGTTACCTGGTATCCCCAGGATTCATCGAGCGGGTGCTCCATGACAGGCATGAGTTCGACATGGGTGAAACTCATTTTTTTGAGATAGGGAATAAGGTGATCACCCAGTTCTTCAAATGTGAGAAATCTGGTGGGGTCTTCTGGGTCCCGACGCCATGACCCCGGATGGATTTCGTATATGGACAGAGGGTTTTCGTAGGGATTGTTATTTTTTCTGTTATCCAGCCAGTTCTTGTCCCGCCATTCGTACCCTCCAATGTCCCATACTATGGAAGCGCTTTTGGGCCGAAATTCGGCGTGGAACTGGTAAGGGTCGGACTTTTCAAGAACATATGACGCCCCTGAGCGGATTTCAAATTTGTATATCTCGCCCTGTTCAATTCCCGGGATGAAGAGTTCCCATATGCCGGAATCACGGATGACGCGCATCTGATGAACGCGACCGTCCCAGAAGTTAAAGTCTCCGATCACGCTCACGCGCCTGGCAGTAGGGGCCCATACACGGAACATGGTTCCTGGTATATTCTCGATCTCGGTGCAGTGGGCGCCCATTTTTTTATAAAATTCGTAATGAGTTCCTTTTTTAAAAAGGTGCTGATCAAACTCGGTCAGTTGGGGCAGGAACCTGTATGGATCGTAAAATGTGCGCATTAAACTTCCGTAATATGAGGCCTCGAACTGGTATAGAAAAGGCTCTGTCTCAGGATAATCTGAAATACGGATTTCAAATACGCCTTCTTCCTTTATTCGGTTCATTTCCCTTTTTTCATCACCTGTGACCAGCAGTACGGAGTCCGCATGAGGCTGAAAGGTGCGAATAACCGCGGTTGAATGCTCCCTGTCGACATCGTGCAGGCCCAGAACCACGAACGGGTCATGATGGTCGGCTTCAATCAATCGGTTGAGTTCTCTTTCAAAATCAATCGGCATAATTTTCCCTATGGTAAGGACACTACCTGGTCAGGAGTGTAATGTCATCATCCGGTAGCTATTTAGTACCTTAGTGGTAATTTTCTTGTTTTTTATACCCCTCAAGGGGGTACTGAAATGAGTGGCAAGAAATCAAAAGGGTGAAATATTTTTAAATAGTTACACGCAACTGTTAAGGTACTTATACCCCTCAGGGGGGTACTGAACAGAGTCCAGGACCTTTAAAAATTTCCAGTTTATCTGGGTTAGTACCTTAGTGGTAATTTTCGGGGTTGGTTTTAACTTCGGCCATTATAACGGTGGGCATAGCCCACCCTACAAGAGAACTAAGAATAACATGGTGGAAATATGTATTTTTTGTAGGGTGGGCTGTGCCCACCTTTGCCCAATGAAAGACTTGTGGCCGAAATTAAAACCAACCCCTAATTTTCTTGTTTTTTATACCCCTCAAGGGGGGGTACTGAAAATAGTCCAGGACCTTTAAAAATTTCAGTTTATCTGGGTGAGGTATGTCCGCGAAAACAGGGGTATTTCCTGGATGGATTGTTCGAAACGGACTACTCAATTAAATTCTGTTTACGTTAAATCACTACGAGTAGTGTAGCACAATTAAAAACGGAAACACTGTTTTTTTTATAATTTTTTATGATTTTGTTCCTGTTGGTGATTTGCCGCTACAGGACAGAGATTATGCAACCTTTTTGCACCGAATGGGCGTGAACGGGTAGGGTACGGCAAGTCGGATAATTATGGTTTTCAGATACAACTAGTCTGGTTTTTAGTGTGCTTATATGATACAAAGGAGAGATTATAGGCTTAGGGTTCGCCTTGCTGCGCCTGCGGTTTTACGCAATCGAATCTGATCGTTCACAGGCACTCCATCCGGAGTCTCGCAGGTTCGCTTACCTGCACGCGATCAGTCCGGCTCACATAGGTTTACTATAAATAGTTCGCCGGCCTGGAGTTTATGCCCTTCAGGGTACACATCCGGGGCGCCTGTGAACGATTACATACGGAGGAGTCTAAGGGTCTGGAAAGAAATAACTTGGATTTTCCGTTTCCGAACTGTATCACACCTTTAGCCGGTTTGACATCCCCGAAATCCTCACCGTAGCCCTGCTACGCTTGCGGTTTCGTGAATATCAAACCGACTAAATCTGCAACACATTTCGGATCGGAATTACCCAAGTTATTTCTTTCCAGACCCTAAGTACAATCCTTTTGGCTGATATGCCCCTTTATATGGAAGGTGTTTAGGAGAATAATATGGAATCATTGCAGGGCCATTTTTTGATAGCCACGCCGCAGATGCCTGATCCTCGTTTCCAGGAACGGGTTATCTACATGTGCGCGCATAATGATGATGGAGCTATGGGTCTTACGGTAAACCAACCGATCCCGAATGTGACGCTGGCTGACATCTTCCGAAGCGCCAATCTGACTGTGCCGGACAGGTCGCTTACGCATGTGTACATGGGCGGTCCGGTGGAGATGGATACAGGGTTTTTTCTCTTTTCCTCGGAATACGAACCAAGGAATTTTATCCAGGTAACCCCTACTGTCAGTTTGTCACGCGACCCTGAGGTTCTGCGTGAGATATGGAAAGGGCAGGGGCCCAAGGAATTTATTTTTGCGCTTGGATACGCAGGATGGGCAGCCGGGCAGCTTGAAAACGAACTCATAATGAACGGCTGGCTCACTTTGCCTGCAGAAGATGAGGTCTTGTTCCACACACCTGATGAATTCAAGTGGAAGAAGGCGGCCGAGAGGTTTGGGATTGATATTGCACTGTTCGGAGACGTGATCGGCACTGCCTGAGTAAATATTCGCCTGCTCACCTCCCTGTGAAGCGCCCCGCAGGAAGCGCCCTTGGGGTGCGCTGACAAATATTTACAATTTGGTGGTTCCAGCTATTTTTCGGCATCAAGCCGAATAGTTACTTACGGGGTGTAGAAATATTTTCATAATCAAATTGTTAAACTCTTATTTTCATGCGCATTGAAATCGTGTATCCGGGCAAGACCAGAGATGCCTCGCTTCAGACCGGGATTGATGTTTTTTTGAAACGGCTGAAACGCTTTGCGCGGCTTGATGTGCGAATAGTGAAAGAGAAGCGCGGAAAGGGGAATGAATCCGAGGCAAGGATCAAGGAAGAAGAAGGAAAACGCCTTCTTGCCGTATTGAATCGCTCTTCGTTCGTGGTTGCAATGGATATTTCAGGCCGGCAGGTGAGTTCCGAAAAGCTTGCCGCTCTTATCAGCGGATGGGAAAATCAGAACCGCGGATGTGTATCGTTTGTTATCGGCGGGACACTGGGTTTATCTCCTGAAGTCCTGAAACAGGCTGACATGACGCTTTCTCTTTCAAAAATGACTTTTACCCACGAGATGGCGCGCCTGATTCTCCTGGAGCAGGTATACAGGGCGTACACTATTAAGGCGGGGACGCGTTACCACAAATAAGGTAACCGTTCAGAGGTGCCCCATATTTTGCAGACTCCTTAAGAATGTAATCGTTCTCAGGCGCTCCATATGGGCGCTAGCAGTTCGGCTCACTATATAAGTAATATGTGAGCCGGGCTGATCGCGTTCAGATGGAGGGCCTGTGAACGATTACCAAATAAGTGGTTTAATCAGCGAGTGTGCAGTTGTCAGTACCAAAACAGGAAGTTAAAAATACTGACAACTGATAACCGGACACTGATAACTAAATTTTCATAAATCAGGAGAGTCAGGCCCATGATCGAGCGCAGTAGCGGCATTATGATACATATCACGTCTCTTCCGGGAAATTACGGGATAGGCGACATGGGTCGGAACAGTCGTGATTTTATAGATTTCCTGTCAAATGCCGGCCAGCGTTACTGGCAGTTTCTTCCGGTTGGACCGACCAGCATGGAGTTCGGTAATTCTCCGTACACGAGTCTGTCCGCCTTTGCCGGTAATCCACTCTTGATTGACCTTGACCAGCTTAGAGAAGCCGGATTCCTCTCTGATGCCGATTTTGCGCAACAGCCCGATTTTTCTGAATATTTTGTGGAATTTGAAAAAGTCGTCCCATACAAGGAACGTCTCCTGAAAATAGCCTTTAAGGCTTTTCAAAGCATGGGCGGCAGCCCTGAATTCGACCGGTTCTGTAAACAAGAGAAGTGGCTGGATGATTACGCACTTTTCATGAGCTTGAGAAAGGAAAACAATCAACTTCCTTGGAATGAATGGGATCGAGCAGTCGCTGTCCGGGAAGAGGCGGCAATGAATAAGAGCCGGAAAGGGCTGGCCGACCAGCTCCTTTTTCATAAGTTCGTCCAGTTCTGTTTTTACAACCAGTGGGACAAGATGAGACAATACGCAGCGCGGAAAGGGGTTGTCCTGATCGGCGACATCCCTATTTACGTAGGGTGGGACAGTGCGGATGTATGGGCGAACCAGGAGTGTTTCAGACTTGACAAGAAGACACTTCAACCGACACATGTGGCCGGGGTCCCGCCTGATTATTTCAGCGATACCGGGCAGCGATGGGGAAATCCTCTTTACAGGTGGAAGACCGGGAACGGGCGCCTTAATGCGCCCCTCTATTCGTGGTGGAAAGAGCGGTTTAATATTACATTTAAAATTGTGGATATTGTGCGGATTGACCACTTCAGGGGATTTGAGGCTTACTGGGAGATTCCGGCCAAGGAGAAGACCGCGGTAAAGGGATGCTGGGTCAAGGGCCCTGGAATAGACTTTTTTAAGGAGATGTCCGCCGACTTCAAAAATCTTCCTATAATTGCCGAGGACCTGGGTGTGATTACGCCGGAAGTGGAAAAAATACGGGACGACCTGGGATTCCCCGGAATGAAGATACTCCATTTTGCCTTTGACTCTGACGACAAAAATCTGTACCTGCCTCACAATTACAAAACAACGAACTGCATTGTGTACACCGGTACTCATGATAATGACACCACAGTCGGCTGGTTGTACGACCCTGAGGTGTCACCAACCAGCAAGGAGAGGGCTATGCGCTATGCGAATAGCCTGAACGGGGACAATATCCATTGGGATTTCATCCAGATGGCCTTTTCTTCCGTGGCAAAGATCGCAATAATCCCCATGCAGGACGTTCTAGGATTTGGCGGTGATTGCAGGATGAACCGGCCGAGTACGCCCAAAGGGAATTGGGTCTGGAGATGCGCGGCCAGGTTTTTTTCAGAAGAGATTTGCACACAGCTTAAGAATGAGACCAGCTTCTACGGCCGCTTGCCTTCTTTGTAGCCGTTCACACCCATTCGTAGCAAAAGAATTGCGCAATCTCCGCCCTGTAAACACTTACTCTTCTTTTTCAACAAAGGCTTGACAAACCAGGGAGTATAATTTAGAAACGTATCCACACTTCATGGCCCCATCGTCTAGCGGCCTAGGACTCCGGCCTCTCACGCCGGCAACAGGGGTTCGAGTCCCCTTGGGGTCACCATAAATTTTAAAAGGGAAATCAGTTAATCGTGACTGGTTTCCCTTTTTTGCTTTAAACCTGCCAGAGTCGGTGACGGCTTTTGGTTTCCTCTGCTTGAAAAGCAGTAGTGTTTATTGTTGGGAAAAATTTCATCTTCAGTATATAATCCGGTCCAGTCAGCTCCGCTCTTCTTTACACCCGTCTCACCGGCAATCGCCTCTTCTCTGTTTTTCTGCTGAACAGCGTTTTCTTGTTGCCCCGCGTAACGCCGATTATCCGGCCGGGTTACAGCAGCGTTTTTTTCAAACGAATTTGCTTTGGCCTGCCTGTCATCTCCACCACATTTTTTGGGGGTTGGTTTTAACTTCGGCCATTATAACGGTGGGCATAGCCCACCCTACAAGAGAACTAAGAATAACATGGTGGAAATATGTATTTTTTGTAGGGTGGGCTGTGCCCACCTTTGCCCAATGAAAGACTTGTGGCCGAAATTAAAACCAACCCCATTTTTTGCTGCCGGCCCGCATTTCATGGAAAACAGACACTGCATGCCCGGCCTGCTTTTGCATAAACTCGGACTGTTTTTTGTCCTGTAGTTTGGCAATAAAAGCGGAAAGACTGTTTTCATTCGACCAGTCGGAACTGTATTTTTGGCAAAAATCCAAATAATACCTGAGCCACTTACTGTAAAATGGATGGTTTTTTTTGAGGAATCCCCTTCTTAAAGAGAAACCCGTTATACGCCGAGGTAAGCTTGGGAGGTACATTAAGGGTCTGGAAAGAAATAACTTGGATTTTCCGTTTCCGAACTGTATCACACCTTTAGCCGGTTTGACATCCCCGAAATCCTCACCGTAGCCCTGCTACGCTTGCGGTTTCGTGAATATCAAACCGACTAAATCTGCAACACATTTCGGATCGGAATTACCCAAGTTATTTCTTTCCAGACCCTAAGCATTCGTTGTCATCCTACAACTACTATCACGATTAAATAAATGTTTTCCAGCTAGAATGTCGATAGCATAACCGAATATCTCTGGTTAACTCTTATTTAATGTGGTAGATAAAATCATTAAGCAACAACCTGCAAATGATAACTGATTCCATAGTATATGCTGGAAATACCAAGATTTTTCTGAAAACATCGACAGATGTCACGTATTCCCACACCAGGCAGAGAGTAACCGTTCAGAGGCACCATCTATTTAAACCGTTTCTCAATTTTGTAGATAGCGAGAAAGTATATAACCAGTAAGGATTTATGCGACATGTTTTTTATCGCTCTCAATCCTTTGAACCAGCGCATTGGGGGTGACGGGAAGATCTGCGGTGGCGCTGACGCGGCAAGGCTTCTGGCCCGCACCTCATACGTTCGGTCAACAACAAAAGATAGGAGATTATAATGAAGGCAGAATTCACAGCAATCATAGAGGCCGCACCCGAGGGAGGCTTCTGGGCTATCTGCCCGGAGGTGCCTGGCGCCAATGGGCAGGGTGAGACGATAGAGGAAACCAAGGCTAATTTGCGACAGGCTATTGAATTGATCTTGGAGGATCGCAAGGCTGACATTCTCCGAGGGCTGCCTGACGACACTATTCAAGATACGGTGATGATTGGATGAAACGACGAGACTTGGAGCGAAGGTTGAGAATCGCGGGTTGCTACCTGAAACGGGAAGGAGCCTCACATTCACTTTGGATTAATCCGAAGAATGGAGCGACGGAAGCTGTCACACGGCACACCGAGATCAAAGAACCATTGGCAAAGAAAATTCTGAAGAATCTTAATGCAGATTAAATGACCGATCGGGATAGGAGCAAATCGGAAAAGGGGCCAAAAACGGTACCGGGCTTCACATTTTGACTTTAGGGTCTGGAAA
>JAYEJK010000339.1:0-2392 GCA_034660535.1 Thermodesulfobacteriota bacterium
TGTGAGGTTACAAAACCGCAGGACCAGCAGCGCTGATTTGAGGATTTTGTAACCTCACAATCGGCCCAAAACGGCCTGAAGATGAGATGGAAGATGTACAAGTTATTTTTATTTGAGCCCTAAGATTTGAAAATTTTTATGGAGAGGAGATACAGGCATGGGTGATGAGATAATTCAAGAAGCAACGGACGATAAATTTGATGAGCAGATATTAAAGTCTGCTCTACCTGCAATGATTGATTTCTGGGCGCCGTGGTGCGGCCCGTGCAAGGCCATCGGGCCTGTGGTCAAAGAACTGGCCGCAGAGTTTGACGGCAAACTCAAGGTATTTAAAATGAATGTTGATCAAAATCCTGCGACCCCAGGCAGATTCGGCATCAGGGCAATCCCCACCCTGATCGTGTTCAAGGACGGCAAGGTTGTTGATCAGATCACAGGCGCAGTCGGGAAGCCCCAGCTTGCCGCCATGATTCAGAAGGCGTTATAAGCGCTTAGGAACAGGTCGTAAATAAATTTTGCTCAATTTATTTCCTCTATGTTCCTAACGTGCAGAGTATTTTCAACTTCTTTTATATCTGATGAACGTTTAAGGAGTTGCAGCAGTAGTAAGATAATGAATCGAAATAACAATAAAGTATGGACGATCGCCGGTAATTTTTTAATAGTGTTGTTTTTATGGATGACGCCGGCAGGTCTTTCAGGATGCACGGCAATTGATAAACTCATCAGTGTTGTATGGCCGGATGAGAGCGCCGGGCGTCCGGAAACCGCGGAAAGTCTTGCCATGGATGGGCTTAACGACTTTAATCATGGGGACTATTATTCAGCTTTGGAGGCCTTTGAAAAATTAAAGGACCGCTATCCGTTCAGCCGTTACAGCTTGCTTGCGGAACTCAAATCCGCTGACTGCAAGTTTTATAAGAAGGATTATAATGAGGCCATTCTCCTGTACAATGAGTTTGAAAACAACCATCCGACCAACGAGGCAATCCCTTACGTCCTTTTCCAGATCGGCATGTGCCATTTCCGGCAAATCGATACGATAGACAGGGACACTAAAACGGCAAGTGATGCTATTGCATCGTTTTCACGACTGAATCGAACCTTCCCCGGGTCCCCTTACTTTGTCGAGGCCGATAAGCGTATTAAGGCAGCCGATGATTTTCTTGCTGATCATGAATTCTACGTAGCCACCTTTTACATGAAGACCGGAGAATATGATCAGGCCGTGGGGCGGCTTGAATATATTCTGACCCAATTTCCCCAGGCATCGATTGTCCCTGATGCAGAGGAACTGCTGGCCGCGCTTCAGGCGGGCAATCCTCCCAAGCGCACATGGAAATCATGGCTGCCCGAGCTATCCCTGTCCGACCTTAAATCGTTTGCATCATTTGATTTCAGACCTGGTGTCATGAAGCGGTAAGTGGCCGTTGCTTATTTAGAAATAAGCCCGGTTTTTTTCCGGGCCTTTTTGTCATACCTTTCCTGCTCGCTGTATATACAGCCGCAATAGGGCTGGCGATATATATCCATTTTTATGGACATATCAATGCCCTGTTGCCATCCTTTTCTAAAATCCTGATAATAGAAAGAAATATTATATTCGTCGGCCAACCGTTCCGCTGTAGTCCGGATCATGTCGTGATTCTGGTATCTGCTGTATAAGAGGGTCGTTGTAAAGGCATCAACCCCGATTGTTTTTGCCTGCATTACCGTTGGGAGCAGACGCATCTCGTAGCAGATGGAGCAGCGGCGCTCTTCATTGTACACCACCTTGCGTAAATACTCCTTAAGGCCGTACTCCTTCACATAGTCGATCTCAAGGCTCATTTTATCAGCAACTGTTTTGAGCGCTTGCAGCCGTTTTTTAAATTCCCTGTAAGGATGAATGTTGGGATTATAAAAAAATCCACGGATTTCATGGCCGTCCGAGCGTAACGCGGTTAGAGGATATATTGCGCATGGACCGCAGCAGATATGCATCAGGATTTTCATTGGCTACAGGTGGTTATTGTGGCAATTATCAGCGTAACTATTCGGTGGTTTAAGCTATTTTTCGGCATCAAGCCGAATATTTACTTATCAGCAAAGAATTATCTCGCCGGTGCAATAAGTTAGAAAAACTTTCGACTCACCGGTCAACCTGTTAGCGGCCACGTGAAATTGTAGCAAAAATGGCCATTTGGAAATGCGTGTTAAAATGTTGTCTTTTTAGAACCCTTTACATTAGTCGGCAAGCGTTGTTTCCCTCTAGCGTAACCATCTTTTCTAACCCAGATAAACTGGAAATTTTAAAAGGTCCTGGACTCTGTTCAGTACCCCCCTGAGGGGTATAAGTGCCTTAAAACATGTGGCACCGCGGGCGTCACATATAACTTCAGAGTTTTTCTGC
>JAYEJK010000340.1:0-2390 GCA_034660535.1 Thermodesulfobacteriota bacterium
CTAATCAAGGGCCGCCACGCCGGGCAATTCTTTACCCTCCATCAACATGAGAAATGCTCCGCCGCCGGTGGATATGTACGAAAAGTTGTTAGCCTCTCCCGCCCTGTGCACTGCAACATCCGTATCTCCACCACCCACAATTGTAAGTGGTGCATGAGAACGGGCTACATTCCGCACCATGGCCATGGTGCCCCTGGAGAAAGCATCCATTTCAAAAACACCCATGGGGCCATTCCATATGATAGTTCCGGCACTCTCAAGGGCCTCGGAAAAAAGAAGGGTAGTTGCCGGACCAATATCCATTATTATCCATCCGGCAGGCACTTCCTGAACCGTTGTCCGTTTTGATTCGGCCCTGGCATCATATTTCTCAGCCACAATGCAGTCCACCGGCAAATACACCTTCACTCCCGTTTCCCTGGCCTTTTCCATCATTTCCCTGGCCGTATCAAGCAGGTCGTCTTCCACCTTGGAAAGACCCATCTCATATCCCATGGTCTTAAGAAAGGTGTTAGCCATGGCCCCACCGATGATCATCTTGTCGACCCGGTCAAGCAGATGGTTAAGAGCCGAAAGTTTGCTGGACACCTTGGCTCCTCCTACAATAGCCAGCAGGGGTCTCAATGGGTTATCCATGGACCGGTGAAAATAATTCATTTCCTTCTGCAACAGGAATCCAGCGCCGATCTGATCGCAAAATTTCGGCACCCCGACAACGGATGCGTGTGCTCTGTGAGCAACGGCAAAGGCATCGTTTATGTAAATATCCGCCAGTTCAGCCAACTTCCCGGCAAATTCCTCGTCGTTTTCCTGTTCCTCTTTATGATACCGTAAATTTTCCAGAAGAATAACGCTGCCCGGATCCATCTCGTCAACCAGTTTTTGCACATCTTCGCCAATGCAGTCCGGCGCAAGCGGTACATCCTTTAAAAGGAGCCTTGCCAATCGTCTGGCCACCGGAGCAAGACTGAACTCTTCTTTTCGTTCTCCGTTCGGACGGCCCAGATGCGAACAGATTATGATTTTTGCGTTTTCATCCAGTGCATGATTGATGGTGGGCAATACGCCTCGGATTCGAATATCCTCCGTGATGTTGCCCTGTTCGTCAAGCGGCACATTAAAATCCACACGCATAAGAATTTTCTTATTACGAATATCAAGATCCCTGATGTTCTTCAAAAGTCTCTCCCTGAAATTAATAATTACATCTTTTCAGCAACCATCGCGGCACAATCACCCAGCATATTGGTATAGCTTCCAAGCTCATTGTCATACCAGCCGTATATCACGGCCTGCGTAACCGGCATATCAGCTCCGTTGGCGGAAGCTGTCCGGACCCGCGTTTCCGTTGACTCAATGATGCTGGCTGCATAAGGAGGTCCAATAATGTCGCTTGAGACATTCTGTTTTTTAGAATAAATAAGACAGGATGAATTCTCAGCGAACTTTTTGTAAATGGAATTTATCACGTCCCGGTCGCTTGGCTTATATTTATTATCCCGCAGGTTCAAGATCAGGATGACAAGGGAACCCGTCGTGGTCGGGATTCGAACCGATTCTGCAATGAATCCAATATCCTTCATCTCCGGAATAACCAGTCCCAGGGCCTTGGCAGCGCCGGTCGTAGTCAGAATAATATTATTTAAGATACTCCTGTTTTTCCGAAGATCCGTGGCATTTGTAGCCGGCAGCCGGTCAAGGACCTCCTGGCTGCCGGTGGCGGCATGAACAGTAATCATGGCCGCGCTCATGAATCTCTTTGCGCCAAAATGGTTCAGCAAAGGCTTTACCATATAGGCAAGACAGGTGGTTGTACAAGATGCTGCAGAGATTAGATTGTGATTGGAAAAATCGTAATCATAGTCGTTGATACCCATGACCATAGTCACTGCATCATCAGGCATAGACACTCCTTTGGCCTTGATCTTAAAAGGCGCTGACAGGATAACCTTTTCAGCGCCGGCCTGCAGATGTCCCCTGAGCGCGCCCCTGCCTGCATCAGGCCCTGCAGTCGGATCCGTAAATACTCCTGTCGTATCCACAACAAGCCGGACATCATTTTCCTTCCACTTGATATCCTTTGGATTTCGCGATTCCCGGAGAATCTTCACCGGCACGCCGTTGATGGTCATTGTGCCGTCAGCGTCGTTAAGGTTTTCAATAGCCCTGCCGCCCTTATGCCCGTTAAGATAATACGACAACGAACCATAAGTGCTGTCCTTATCCAAGGAGTCGGCAAGGTCCTGAAGCCCGGTTCCGACTTCCCTGCCGATATTTGCGACAATGGCTGAGAAATGCTTTCTTCCTACTTGATTCCAGATCGACAGTTTTCCAATGCGGCCAAGGCCGTTAATACCCAGCTTCATTTTTATCTCTCCTTTAGGGTCTGG
>JAYEJK010000341.1:0-9767 GCA_034660535.1 Thermodesulfobacteriota bacterium
GATTCGAGTCATGCGCATTTATGAAATCGCCTGGTCACCGAGCCAAAAAGGAGACACGGACAAACAAGTTTGTCCATGCCACCCATCACCCATCGCCTCCCCCAAATCCGTTATAATCAGAAAATAACTTGTACATCTTCCATCTCATCTTCAGGCCGTTTTGGGCCGATCCGGCGGGGCGGGAATCAAGGAGAGGCCGATCGTAATCGTTCACAGGCCCTCCATCTGAACGTGATCAGTCCGGCTCACATATTACTTATATAGTGAGCCGCACTGCTAACGCCCATATGGAGCGCCTGAGAACGATTACAGTCTTAAGGAGTCTGCAAAATATGGGGCCCCTCTGAACGGTTACGGCCGATCTCCTTGCAAGCTGTTATGACCGCTGTTTTGAACTAGCCGCGAAACACTCGGTCAAAACACTCGCGTTTCCAGCTATAAGCACAGGTATCTATGGTTTTCCCAAGGAAGTTGCCGCCCGCATTGCCGTAGCCGGCGCTGCAAAACACCTTGGCCCTGATCCTGAAATCAAGAAAGTGATATTCATCTGCTTTAACCCGGCCACTCTCAACGCATACGATGACGCTCTGGCAAGCCTTTTACTTTGAACCCTTCCTGTAAATTTCTGCAAATTACCTGCCGGAGACACGTTAATTTTTCATGCCTGATGCTTTCCCGACAAGGTATTAGACCTTGAAATTTTCTCGATTATTTTGTATTCATGCCAAGCAAATTATAATTATTTTGTAACCGTTTATAGGGCAAGTGGTTTACGATCCGGAAGGGCTTTTGCCACCCTGTGAACGATTACACCGTTTACGGTTGTCGGTTATACGGCTCGCGGTTGAAAAAGACAGGAAGTGGAAGAAAAACTGTGAACTGTAAACCGACAACTGTGAACAGTTACAAAAAAAGGCATATCAATATGACATTTCCAGCCACAGGCTTACGAATTAACCTCCTGTACCCGCGCTTAACCCTGTTTCTCTGTATCCTGTTTTTAACATTCTCCTCTCCCGGTCCGGCTAAATCCGCCGGGTCTCCGGTTTCCCCGCTGTCAAATAATCCGGAAACCGCTATTGCACAGAAACAAAATCTTCTATTTCTTCCCTTAATAATCAATTCTCCATCAGATACCGTTCAACTTGCCGCCCAGGCAGACGACTCATACATGGAAGTCCTTCATTTAAGAGGGCTTACCATGGTCTCAAGAGAAGAAACGGACAAAAAGCTCGGCAGCCGGCCTTCCCGGCCTCCATCGTTCAAAGAACTTGTGTCGTTCGCGCCTGCCGGCAAAGCAGACTATATTGCGGCAGGGAGTCTTACGAGATACGGCAGCAGGATAAGCGTAGACGTCACACTTATCGATTTACTGGATGAAGATGCAACCACCTTCTATTTCGGCGAGGCCCGATCCACTGAAAAACTGAACAGCGTTTTGGGTAAAATCGTCGATAAGGTCCTGGCATATACAGGGCGCTATTCCCTTATTACCGACATCAAAATTTCAGGTAACAAAAAGATTGATTCAGGAGCTATACTTCGCCAGGTAAAAAGCCGGGCCAGTGGCGGTTATGATCGTGACCAACTGAGAAAGGATCTGAAAAATATATTTAAAATGGGATATTTCGATGACGTACAGATCCTTGTCGAAGAATCCGAAAAAGGCAAACAAATCACTTTTAAGGTTCAGGAGCGGGCAGTCATCGGGAAGATTGTCATTTCCGGCAATAAAGAAATTGACGAGGAAGAGGTCAGGGAGGTCTTAACTTTATCTTCAGGATCCATAATCAACAACAAACAAATCGGAACGTCCGAGCAAAATATCAGCAACCTATACAGGGACAAAGGATTTTACAACACAAAGGTCAAGGCGGAACTGAATTATCCCACCACGGAAAGTGTGGATATCCGCTTTAACGTAGAAGAAGGCTCAAAAATTTACATAAAAGAAATTAACTTCGTCGGCAACTCGCATTTCAAGACAAAAGAATTAAAGAAAATCATAGAGACCGCAAAAAAAGGCTGGCTCTCCTGGATTACTGATTCAGGTATGTTGAAAAAAGACGCGCTTGATCGTGATGCGGCGCGTATCGCTATCTTTTACAGAAATAACGGCTTTATCGACGCCAAGGTCGGCAAACCGGAAGTAACCCAGAAAAAGGAGTGGCTATATATCACGTTTAATATCTCTGAAGGAGAACGCTATCGTGTCGGGACGATAGATCTATCCGGTGACATCATTGGGGATAAAAACGATATCCTCGGCCTTGTCAAACTGAGACAGGAAAAATATTTCAGCAGTGAAACGCTGCGAAATGACGTGCTCCGCCTTACCGACTATTACGCTGAAAGAGGCTATGCGTTTACCGAGGTTGATCCATCCATGCACAAGAAGGAAACGAGTCACCGGGTGGACCTCTCGATCAGAATCCTGAAAAAAGAACTTGTACACGTAAACAGGGTTCTGATCAAAGGCAACAGCCGTACCAGGGACAAGGTCATCCGAAGAGAAGTGGCGCTCAAGGAAGGAGGAATCTTTGATGTAACTGCGCTGAGGAAAAGTCAACAGAAGATACAACGTCTTAATTTTTTTGAAGATATCAGTATCTCTCCGGAACCTGGAGTTGATGAAGAACTCATGGATATCATTATTGAGGTCAAAGAAAAGCCCACAGGCTCCTTTTCCATCGGTGCAGGATACAGTTCAATCGACAGTATGCTTTTCATGGCCGAGGTCAGACAAAGTAATTTCCTCGGCAAGGGCCAGCAACTCGCTTTCCAGGTCAACCTGAGCGGCAATTCAAGCCGCTACAACATCGCATTCACCGAGCCGCACTTAAATGACACCAAACTGATGGCAGGCTTTGACCTTTATAATATGGAGCGGGATTACGACGACTACACAAAGGATTCCAACGGATTTGCTCTCCGGTTCGCCTATCCGGTCTGGAAACGTTGGGTACTGGGCCTCAAGTACGGATGGGACGACACGGATCTCACGGATGTCAACAAAGAATATGCATCACGGTATATCCTGGATTCCATGGATATCCACGTTACAAGTTATGTCAGAACGACCATCAGGGAGGATACCAGAAACAGGCGTTACTGTCCCAGCAAAGGGCATGTAAATTCGCTGGCAATCAAATACGCCGGCGGAATACTGGGAGGAGACAGCGCATTCACTAAATACGAAGGCTACTCAAGCTGGTTTTTCCCGACCACGGAGACCACGGTCTTTCACATCAAGTGGGGTGCCGGACACGTGACCGAAAATTCATATGGCAGACTGCCTGTTTACGAAAAATTTTATTTGGGCGGCCTGTCTAACCTCCGCGGATTCAAATCCCGCGAGGTCAGCCCCCGTGACAAGGATACCGATGAAAAAATCGGCGGCGACACGATGTGGTACATGAATGTTGAATGGATTTTCCCACTCTCACAGGAAATCGGCCTTAAAGGATTGATCTTTTTTGACTGCGGAAGTGTTTATGGTGAATCAGGCGAGGATGACTCCGGCGCCCTGAAGAAAAGCGTAGGCCTCGGATTCAGGTGGATTTCTCCCCTTGGCCCCCTGCGTCTGGAATGGGGTTACAACATAGATCCCGAAGAGGACGAGGACCAGAGCAACTGGGACTTCAGCATCGGCGGCGAGTTTTAGGCGGAACGTAATCGTTCACTGGAAATGCACAGACTCCTTAAAGCCCTCGGCCGGGAAGGCCGATTTTCCCACCACATAACCGGCCTCAGAGGCAGCGCTCCAGCCCTGCTGGTCTCAAGGGTATCCGCCGTCTCGCAGCGTCCGGTTCTGTTTATAGTTCCAACAGAACGCCAGGTCTCCATTCTTGAACAGGACATCGGCCTGTTCACCAGGACACCTATATTTATCTTCAACGGTTATGAAATCCCGCCCTACACTCCGCTCTCCCCTGACAATTTCACTGTTTCCTCCAGAATATCAACCCTGTACGAGACGCTCTCCGCGAAATCATTATTTATACTCATTGCATCCGCCGAATCCCTGCTCCGCCGGGTTCCTCCCAAAAGTCACCTGACCGATCTAGCAGAACTTGTAATAAGCGGAGAGGAAACCGACCATGACGAACTGATTAATCACTTGATTGCCGCGGGTTACGAATCAATGGCCCTGGTTCGAAATGTCGGTGATTTCAGTGTCCGCGGCGGGATTATGGACATATTCCCCCCTGGTCTTGATTATCCTGTCAGACTCGATTTTTTCGGTGACACGATCGAATCTATCCGCCATTTTGACCCCATCACCCAGAGATCGGTGGAATATATTGAAGAGGTGGTTCTTCTGCCTGTAAGCGATGTGCCTGTCCCCCTGGATGAAAAGAGAGTACAAAAACTGACGGATCGATTCAGGGCCTGTGCAGAGGACCTCAACTGGAATTTTTTAGAAAAAAACCGTATCCTGGAGCGTGTTGAGACTGGCCGCCGCTTTCCCGGAATTGAATTTTTCCTGCCCCTTTTCCATGACTCCACAAGCACCGTACTTGATTATCTACCTGAAAACACGCTGGTATGCACACTCAATCCGAATCAGATCAGCAGCATGACCGAACTGACATGGGAGAGAATTAATGCCAATTACCGGGAAACCACGTCCGGCAACAGCCCTGCCCTGCCCCCTGAATCCCTGTTCCTTTCCAAAGAGGAATTCGGCAGGGCGATCGAACGATTCTCCCTTGTCCGATTCCACGACATTGGTTTTCAGAACATAAATAAAAATAATGAAGCCACATTTACCATAAGCTGTAAAAATCATAAGCTCATCAAACAAGACCTTGAACTTCAGAGAAAAAAACAAGGGCTCCTTGCCCCTCTGGCTGAATCCATATCAGGCTGGCTGAACCGGAAAGACCGGGTCTTTATCGCATGCCGCTCGCTTCGCCACGCAAAACATTTTGCAGAACTTCTCTCTAATCACGATCTGCCGGTCGCTCTTCACAGCCCGCCTCTTACACCGGACATACTACAGGACGAAAAGGGAATTCTGCTGTTCGGCCACCCTTTGTCCGAAGGATTCGACCTGCCGGAGGAACGGCTTCACATCCTGTCTCAAAGCGAGCTGTTCGGAGAACGAAGACTCGGGTCCGGGAAAAAGAAAAAAAAGGGGCCCAGGGGAGAAGGGGTCACTTTTGAAGAACTCAAAATCGCTGATATTGTTGTTCATGGCGAACACGGTCTGGGCTCTTACCAGGGTCTGGTCAATCTTGTAATCAAGGGTGTGCCCAACGATTTTCTGTATATCCGATACAAGGGCGATGACAGGCTTTACGTCCCTGTTGACAGGATCAACATAGTCAATAAGTACAAGGGACTTTCCGATAAAAAACCGAAACTGGATAAACTGGGCGGCAAGGCATGGGCCGCCACAAAAAAGAAGGTCAAAAAGGCAGTCTGGAAAGTGGCCGGATACTTGCTCGATCTTTATGCAAAACGGCAAATGGTCACAGGCCGCTCCTTTTCCAGACCGGACGAATTTTTCCACGAACTTGAAAACTCATTTCCCTTTGACGAGACATCGGACCAGATTAAAGCTATAAACGATGTGATTTCAGATCTTACATCGGATCAACCAATGGACAGGCTGATCTGCGGAGACGTAGGTTACGGCAAAACCGAAATCGCGATCAGGGCCGCATTCAAGGTCCTTGTGGACAGTTTCCAGGTTGCAGTGCTGGTTCCTACCACGGTTCTTGCCGAACAGCATGCTGAAACATTTAAAGAACGATTTATGGGCTTCCCGGTTCGCGTTGAAAGCCTTAACCGGTTTAAATCAACATCCCAGCAAAAAAAAATCATCAAACAACTTGCCGCCGGCGACATCGACATCATTATCGGCACGCACCGCCTGCTATCTAAAGACATCGCATTTAAACGGCTCGGTCTCCTGATAATTGACGAGGAACATCGTTTCGGCGTAAGCCACAAAGAAAAACTCAAAAAATTCCGTACCCGTATCGACGTTCTTACTCTCACGGCCACGCCCATTCCACGGACGCTCCAGATGTCGCTTCTTGCGGTCAGGGACCTGTCGGTTATAAACACCCCTCCGGAACATCGCCGTTCGGTCAAGACCTTTGTAGCCATGTACGATGATCTGGTAATAAAGGAAGCAGTAACTCTGGAACTTCAGCGGCAGGGGCAGGTCTTCCTGGTTCATAACAGGGTCAAGTCAATTGAGAAAATGGCATTCAAGGTGAAAGAGATGGTCCCTGAGGCCGGAGTGTCGGTGGCCCACGGCCAGATGCGGGGAAGGGACCTGGAAAAGATAATGGTAAGTTTTGTCAACAAAGAAATAGACGTGCTGGTCTGCACCACAATCATTGAATCGGGTCTCGACATCCCCAATGCCAATACGATCATCATCACAAGGGCGGACCAATTGGGACTGGCCGAGATATATCAACTGCGGGGACGTGTAGGCAGAAGCAGTGAACAGGCATATGCGTATCTTCTTGTGCCGTCAATAGAAGGATTATCCAAGGATGCCGGGCAGCGGCTTCGGGCGCTTATGGACTACAATGAACTGGGAGGAGGATTTAAGCTGGCTTTGAGTGACCTGCAGATCCGCGGCGGCGGAAACATTCTTGGAGAATCGCAAAGCGGAAACATTGCAGCAGTGGGGTATGATCTTTATCTTGATCTCTTGCAGCGGACCGTTGAAGATTTAAGGAAAAAGGCGGAACTTGGGGAAGATGTCGCCATGGAAGATGAAGAGAAAGAACCTGAAATCAATTTGAGGATCTCCGCATATATACCCGGTGAATACATAACAGACCCGGATCAGCGCTATATTGCCTACAAAAAGATCAACAATCAGAACTCAAAAGAAAATCTTGTTGATCTTAAGGACGAATTTAAAGACCGCTATGGGAAGTTGCCAAAAGAGACTCTCAATCTTTTTGAAGTAATGGCCTTAAAACTTGACCTGAAAAAAATCGGGGCCGGCAAACTCGACCAGGGACGTTCAAGCCTGGTCTTTTCATTCCTGCCTGCCAAACGCGTGGAAGGCGCTGACATCGGCGCGGCTCAATACGGAACCTCGTCCATCCGGCTGCGTAAAATTCTTCAAATAGTGAGTGAATCAAAAGGGAAAATAAAACTGACGCCTGACGACAGGCTTGTGGTTCATACTTCCGGAGACTCTCCTCAGTCACTCTTACAAACAGCTAAAAAAGTCTTGCACACAATCACCGGGAATGATAACTAATATCGATTACCTCAACACATTTTTTATACACACAACGAGTTTATTATGAATGCATTTTTTAAAATTGTAATCTTTCTCATTCCCTTGACTGCCTTGACAGCGATTTTTTCAGCTCCTGCACTGTCGGAAACGGATATCATTGACCGGGTAATTGCAATTGTCAACGAAGATATCATCACTTTATCAGATCTTGAGAGCAAAGGGACGCCTGTTTTTAACAGGATAAGGGACACGGTTCCCGCACCTGAAGCCGAGCAGGCCATTCAGGACGCACAGCACGAAATACTCACTCAGCTTATAGATCAGGCTCTTATTATACAAGAGGCAAAAAAGTTGGGCATATCAGTAAACGACAGTGACATTGATGCGGCAATCAACCGCCTTCTCCTGAAAAACAACGAGACGATCGAAGATCTCAGGCAGGAGCTTGCCCATCTCGGCCTGTCGGAAGAAGACTACCGTTCAATTATCAGAGACCGGATGCTGCAGTCCAAGACCATAAACCGTGAAGTCCGATCCAAGATTGTCATTACTGATGAAAAAACTCAGGAATACTATGATACCCACTACACGGCCGGTGCAGTGCCGGACGGATACTATATTCTGCAGATTGGTGTGACATGGGACAAGGAAAACGGTATCAGGACCAAAGAAAGGGCCGGGCAACGGGCCAAAGAGATTCGGAAAATGTCTATCAACGGCCGTGATTTCATGGAACTGGCTGAATCGTACTCGGACCTGCCTTCCGCACGCGATAGAGGGGACATCGGGGTTTTCAAAAAAGAGGAAATGGCCGCATATATGCGGGAAACGATCATCGGGATGCAGCCGGGAGAAATAAGCCATGTAATAGAAACACCTTCGGGTTACCAGTTTTTCAAACTACTATCCGTCAAAGATCAAGGCAGGACGGTTCAGGCCGAGTTTGATTCGGTCAAGCTGGAGATCAAGGAACAGCTATTTCAAGAAAAAATAAAAAAACTATCTGAAACCTGGCTGGAACAACTGCGCGAAAAAGCGTATATAAAGAGACTCCTTTAGAATGGTTTCCTGACATGTCAACAAAACCTGACAATACTGATTTAAAATTAAGTCCGCGGCACGACTTTCCGGATACGGAAACCGCCTCAACCATCGGCAAATTTCTGCAGAGAGAACGTAAAGAAAGGCACCTCTCTTTGGACGAAATAGCAGAGGCAACATGTATTCATATCCATGTTCTTAAGGCCATTGAAAATGATAATGCGAAAAAACTTCCCGCAAAGGTCTTTACCAGAGGTTTTATCAAATTATATCTGAGGCAGTTAGACATTGATCCTCAGGAAATCCTTGACCATTATATGCCTAAAAAAAGTGAGGGATTGGGTTCCACCCAGGAGAATTATGACAGGGAGGAAAAGACTTTTTCCGCTGCGTCCCTTGCCGAGTCCACTCCTTTTTTAACACCCAAACGGGCTCTTTTCCTATTAATCACTTTTCTCATCGGAATTCTGATCTTCTGGGTCTGCCAGACCTTTCGCTCAGCCGATAAAAAATCTTCAGACCTCCAATACGAACAGGTCTTTGAAAAATACCCTGCCCATGAAATTCCAACGACTCATGAAACAGATATTGCGGCCATGCATGACGAGTCTGAAGATGATTCAGTCGCGGTGTCCCCCTCTTTTGAAGACCAGACTGCAAAAAGTGTGGAACCTGCCGAAGAAACAGAGAAACAGGTGACCCGTGACAAAAAAATTCCCGTACACACGACTAAGCCGCCCACATTCGACATCCAAATTGCAGTTCAGGAGACGAAACCACCAGCAGCAGAACCGGAAGAAACGGATAATAACGAGGTCCAGCCTGTCCCTGTTCAATCAGAGTCTCATGCGGAACACTCCTCCGAATCAGCGCCGGCGCCTCCCCTGGAGACGCCCCCTCCTTCTCAACTTGCCGGAACCAATACACCGGCGGATGTAAGCCCTGCTCTATCCGACGTTGATAAAGAAAAAAAAGATAGGCGGCAAAAGACGAAATACACCTACATTCTAAAGGCCATGTTCACTGAAAAGACCTGGATACAAATCGTCCTTGACGACAAACCGCTGCGGGATGCGATTTACAAGGCGGGATCAAGACGTATATGGAGAGCCAGAGAAAAAATAAACCTGCACATAGGAAATGCCGGCGGAGTGAATTTAACATTAAACGGCTCTCCTGTTCCAAGTCTGGGCGCCTCCGGCCGGTCGAGAAAGATATCAATTCCTGATGATTTGCCGCTGTAATGAAACAATAATAACCTTGAACCTATGCTTCTTGATCAGACATCTGCCGTGGTTCTCAAAGTAGCGGATCATGGTGAATCAGACAAAATTGTCACCTTCTACTCTCCGATCCGGGGCAAACTAACAGGCATAGCTAAGGGTCTGGAAAGAAATAACTTGGATTTTCCGTTTCCGAACTGTATCACACCTTTAGCCGGTTTGACATCCCCGAAATCCTCACCGTAGCCCTGCTACGCTTGCGGTTTCGTGAATATCAA
>JAYEJK010000342.1:0-30020 GCA_034660535.1 Thermodesulfobacteriota bacterium
TGAACCCCTGACGTAGTTACGTTGTAATACTAAGTTTGTAGGAGCCGGAAGTCAACACATACTCTTGACAAAAGCGGAAAAGCCTGTATAATCTTGCTTTCGTATGGCAGAGCGGACATAGCTCAGCTGGTAGAGTACAAGCTTCCCAAGCTTGGTGTCGCGGGTTCGAACCCCGTTGTCCGCTCCACCACGATTGCTGAAGTGACGTCTCCGTCTCCGTTTTATCCAGGCGTTGTCGATGATTAATTTTTTCCAGAAACAGGATGGAAGAAATGTGACTTGATTATCGGTAAGGAAACGGATTTTCTTTGTGCGAGTCAGGAAAATCTATTCCCAATTAGTAGACATAAGTTTTTACTTATGTCTTTTAGTGCGGATTTAAAGTGGGCGGTATGCCCGCTTTTTTTTTACCCTGGTGAACGTTTACTTTTTTTTAATTTTTTTATTAAGGGTCTGGAAAGAAATAACTTGGGTAATTCCGATCCGAAATGTGTTGCAGATTTAGTCGGTTTGATATTCACGAAACCGCAAGCGTAGCAGGGCTACGGTGAGGATTTCGGGGATGTCAAACCGGCTAAAAGTGTGATACAGTTCGGAAACGGAAAATCCAAGTTATTTCTTTCCAGACCCTAAGGCCATGATGCAGAATGATCCTGCTGCCGCAAGTGTTGATGTGGTCGAAGCCGTGACAGGGCTTGTCAGATCGGTAGTGGAGGAATTGGATTGTGAACTTGTAGACGTTCAATTCAGGCCTGAGGCAGGCGGGCTTGTGCTCAGGCTGGTCATTTTCAATGAGGCCGGGATTGGTGTTGACGATTGCGCAAAGGTCAGTCGCGAGGTTAGTCATCTCCTTGACGTTGAAGATGTTATTGGTCATCCATTCAGTCTCGAGGTGTCATCACCCGGACTTGATTGGCCTTTAAGAAGCGAAAGGGATTTTGCTCGTTATAAAGGACGCAGAATCAAAGTGATAACTGGTGATTCATTCGGGAATAAGCACCTCATTGGTGTGATTGAAAACGTGGTTAAGGAGCATCTGCACCTGGCCACAGATAAAGAGATTCTTGAAATCCCGATATCTGAAATAGTGAGAGGGAATCTTGTTATTGACTTCTAAATTTTTTTTGCATTACACTCTCTTCCCTAAGGGTTTGCTCAAAAATAGATCTGACTTTTTGCAAAGCCGGCAACGCTTTGGGATCCGTAAAGATATATTGGAGAAACGGTGATGCTTTCAGACTTGAAAAGAATTATCGATCAGATTTGCAGAGACAAGGGAATTGATCGGCAGTTGCTGATTGAATCCCTTGAAGATGCCGTAATGTCGGCCGCCAAAAAGAAGTACGGAGCGCGGCGTGATCTGGAGGTCCATTATAATGATGATCTTGGGGAATTGGAACTCTTTCAGTTCAGACAGGTTGTTGAAGAGGTAGAGGACGAACAGACCCAGATTTCCTTTGAGGAGGCGGTCAGCCTGGATTCTGAGGTGCAGATGCATGACGATCTTGGCAGCAAGATGGAAAACGTTGCCGATCTGGGCCGGATTGCTGCCCAGTTTGCCAAACAGGTGATAATTCAAAAGATGAAGGATGCCGAACGCGGCGTTATTTTCGAAATGTACAAGGATCGTGTCGGCGAGATTGTTAACGGTATTGTCCAGAGATTTGAAAGGGGCAATATGATCGTAAATCTGGGGCGTACCGATGCGCTTTTGCCCAGCAGTGAACAGATGCCCAGAAGGTCATATCGCCAGGGCGACCGTATTCGAGCCTTACTCCTTGAGGTCAGGCAGACGAGCAGGGAACATCAGTTGGTGCTCAGCAGGACGAACAACGAGTTTCTGTCAAAGCTGTTTACAATGGAGGTGCCTGAGATTTCCGAATCTATTGTCACGATCGTTGCTGTTGCTCGCGAGCCGGGATTAAGGGCAAAGATCGCGGTGAGCTCGTCGGAGGAGGATGTTGATCCGGTCGGCGCATGCGTTGGAATGAAAGGATCCCGTGTGCAGAACGTAGTGCAGGAACTTCAGGGCGAGAGGATAGATATTGTTCCGTGGAGTCCTGATCCTGCAAAATATGTTTCAAATGCCCTTTCACCGGCACAGGTCTCCATGGTTGTTGTTGATGAGGAAAACAGGACACTTCTTGTTGTGGTGCCTGATGATCAGCTTTCGCTTGCGATAGGCAGGGGAGGACAGAATGTACGGCTCGCCTCTCAGTTACTGGTATGGAAGATCGATGTAAAAAGCGAGCAGAAATATGCAAAATTTATGGAGCAAGGATACAAATCCCTGCTGGATTTGGAGTGCGTGAATGACAGCCTTGCCGACATCCTGTACGATGGCGGGTTTACATCAGTTGCTGATCTTGCCGAGGCGAGTCCTGAGGAATTGACGGAATTTGAAGGAATTGACGAAGAAATTGCCACACAGTTGATCGAGGCGGCGATAGAGAAAGTTCGGGAGGATCAGGCAGGCGAATTAGAAGAATCCGATACACCTGAAGAAGGTGAAGAAACCGGGGCAACCGATGAATCTCGGGATTCTGAAGGATCTCTTGAAACGGCTGAATCGAAATCCGTAGAAGTTGACGATGTTCCTCCTCAGGAATCAGAGCCTGACACGGGGGAACGGGAGTGAATAATAGAGGGGCGGCAAGGTGAAGACTTATCCCGTACGGACATGCCTGGTGTGCGGGAAAAAGGGACTTAAAAAAGAATTCCGGCGGTTCACGGTGGATGATACCGGAATGCTGGTAATGGACAATCGTTCAATACAAGGCGGACGCGGCGCGTATTGCTGTATGAATAATGATTGTCCGCGGCTATTCAGGAAAAATCGGAAACGGCTTTTAAAAGCGTTTCGCGTGCAAGTGATTGAGTGGGATAAGGGATGGGAAGGAAATAACTTTCACATTTAGGCGCTCAGATTTGGGTCGGATTTGGGCGATTCGATTGAGTAAAACCGCAGGCGTAGCAGGGCTACGTTGAGGATTTTGCGATTGAGAATTGGCCAAAGCCGGCCTGAAGATGAGATGCATAAATGGGGAAGTTATTTCGGCCCCATCCTTAAGCAGTCGGGGGTTATTCGGGAGTGGTGATGAAGAAAGTCAGGGTTTACGACTTGGCCAAAGAGGCTGGAATGGAAAGCAAAGCACTTGCGGTCAAACTCATTGAACTTGGATACGACATTAAGGGCTATAGTTCAACTCTTAATGAACAGAAGGCTGATGAAGTCCGTAGAATATTGGGGACGGTTTCAACGCTGGTGGAAGAAAAGCGGATTCAGCGTAAAGGACTAAAGACTATTATTCGAAGGCGGACCATATCCGTACCCTCGGTCCAGGAGGAAGTTCAGGAGAAGGCGGTTGAACCGGAAGTTGCCGAAGAGCCGGTTGTTGCGCTTGGAAAGAAGGAAAAATCTGCTGAAAAGCCTGAAGAACCGGAAAGAATCAAAGAAGAAGCGCCTCCAGACGAGGAAGTTGGAGTCAAGGTTGCCGTGGAGAAAGCGCCTGTTCCTGAACCGGAGAAGATCCCGGCGTCGGTTGAAGAAAAGGTGGCAGTCAAACAGGTTGAGCCGGCGGACGCGGTTTTTGAAAAAAAGTTTGTTTCAACAGAGGTCGAGGCCCCGGCGGAAAAGGAAAAGAAGACTGCTGAACCGGCCAAGCCTGATAAGCCTGCACCTAAAAGGCGTAAGGGACTGGCTCGAGTTTTAGGCACCATTGAACTGCCGCCTGAAGCGGAACTTTCAAGGCCTAAATATAAAAGAGGTGACAAGCCAAAGGCCGCCAAGCCGGACCAGAACAAAAGACAATCAGTTAAAAAAATTCGTCTCGAACCCGGGGATAAGAAGGATAAAAAAGAAGGCGAAGACAAGAGCAAGGGTGGACTCCCCAAAGGGAAAAAGGGCAAGCGCTTTGTTAAGTTTCATACTGAGACAAGGGGCAAGGAACGTGACCGGAAAGGCGCAGGCAGACGCAAAGGTCGGGTCGTTGTTGCAATGGAAGACGTGGCCGGGATCGGTGGCCGCTTGGCGTCGGGCCTGAGAGTAGAGCGCGCTCGTCGTGCAGGCGCTAAAAAGACCAGGCACGAAGATGCTGTCGTACCTGGCGATACAAAAGCAATCAAGAAACGGATAAGGATAGAGGAATCGATCTCGGTTGCCGATATTGCCCGTCGCATGGGAATCAAAGTCAATGAGGTAATCAGCAAGCTTATGGAATTGGGTGCAATGGCTACCATGAACCAGGCCCTGGACGTGGACACTGCCACCCTGGTTGCCTCTGATTTTGGTTATGAAGTTGAACAGGCTGAAACAGAGGCACAGGTCTTTTTTGATCTGGAAGATAAGGAAAAGGGCGGGGAGGAATTGCCAAGGCCTCCGGTGGTCACTATTATGGGACATGTTGATCACGGTAAGACATCAATTCTTGACGCCATTCGTCATACTGATGTTGCGCACGGCGAGGCCGGTGGTATTACTCAGCATATCGGCGCCCACTATGTCCGTTCCGCACAAGGGGACGTGGTGTTTCTGGATACTCCGGGCCATGAAGCGTTTACCGAAATGAGGGCCCGCGGCGCCAAGGTTACTGATGTGGTCGTCCTTGTAGTAGCAGCAGATGACGGCGTTATGGATCAGACAAAAGAGGCGATCAATCATGCCAGGGCGGCTGAGGTTCCGATCGTGGTCGCGGTGAACAAGATCGACAAGCCTGACGCCAACCCGGACCGTGTCAAGAGGGAATTAGGTGAGTTGGATCTGCTGCCCGAGGAGTGGGGCGGCCGGACCATCTTCTGTGAGACCTCCGCCAAGACGGGAGAAGGGATCGATGAACTTCTTGAGCAGATCCTGCTTCAATCTGAGATTTTGGAGCTTAAGGCGGATTCTAAGCGCAAGGCACGCGGCCGCGTGATTGAGGCGCATCTTCACAAGGGGCGAGGGCCGGTTGCAACAATTCTGGTTCAGCACGGCACATTGGAAGTGGGCGATAATTTTGTGGTCGGTGAATTTTACGGCAGGGTTCGTGCTCTTACGAATGACAAAGGCGTTAAAGTCAAACAAGGCGGCCCTTCAATGCCGGTTGAAGTGCATGGCTTGAGCGGAGTTCCTAGGGCAGGGGATGAGTTCGTTGTAATGCCTGATGAAAAAATGGCCAAAAATGTCAGCCAGCAGCGTCGGCTCAAAAGCCGGGATCTGGCGCTTGCGGCAACCACCAAGATCTCGCTTGATAACCTGTTTGAGAAACTGAAGGAGGGCGAGGTCAAGGAATTGCGCGTCATCCTGCGAGCAGATGTTCAGGGGACCCTGGAGGCATTTGGCTCTGCAATCAAGAAACTCAGCACAGACGAAATCAGGGTGGAGATCCTCCATGAGGGGACTGGCGCGATTATTGATTCGGATGTGCTTCTTGCTTCTGCATCTAATGCTATCATAATCGGCTTTAATGTCCGACCGAGCGCCAAGGTACAGGACTTTGCAAAAAATGAAAAAGTGGATATCCGTTATTATGACGTAATCTACAACGCCCTTGATGATATTCGGAAGGCAATGACCGGCATGCTTGAACCGGTCTTTGTGGAAAGGACCATCGGCTCTGTGGAAGTGCGGCAGACCATTCATGTTTCAAAGGTCGGCATGATTGCCGGAAGTTATGTTGCGGATGGTAAAGTGACAAGGGATGCTCATGTCCGACTGCTGCGAGACGGGGTCGTGGTCTATACCGGCAGGATAAGCTCGCTCAGGCGGTTTAAGGATGATGTGAAAGAGGTTCAGACTAATTTCGAATGCGGCATTGGACTGGAAAATTTTAATGACATCAAAAACGGGGACATGCTTGAGATCTTTGTTGTAGATGAGATCGCAGCCGAGCTGTAGATTTTATATAATGACAGCTACTAAGAGATCTGGAAGCAGGTTTGTTCTGCCTGAGCTGGGCATGGGCTGGAGCAGACGCCCTTCGCGGGTGGGTGATGCAATCAGGAGCGAGATTGCACAGTTGCTTCTTCAGAAGATCAAGGACCCGCGGGTACGGAATGTCACCATTACCAGCGTGGCAATGACAGGTGACTTGAGAAGGGCCAGGATCTATTTCAGCGTGTTTGGTGACAAACAGCAGATCAAGGAAGCGGAAAAGGGGTTGGCCAGCGCCAAAGGGTTTATCCGCACTCATCTGGCAAGAGAACTCGGGATGCGATATGTGCCTGAACTTGATTTCAGGCTTGATCTTGCCGAGGTCAAGCGTGAAGAGATGGAGAGACTGTTCAGAGAGATTAATGATGGTGAACCACGGTCTGAATGAGATTGCAAGGGTTATCGCCGGTGCGGAAAATTTTGTAATTGCAGGTCATATTTTTCCGGACATCGACGCTCTTGGCTCTCAGCTTGCATTGGGAAATATCCTCGAATCTCTGGGCAAAAATGTGCTCCTTTACAGCGAAGCTGTTGTCCCGAAACGATATAATTTCATGCCTGGAAGTGACAGGCTGATTACCTCTACCCTGGAATGGGATTCTTTTGACTGTGCCATAGCGCTTGACTGCGGTGATCGTTTCAGGCTTGGCAAGGAGATGGATAATTTTCTGAGAATTCAACCTCTTGTGGTTATTGATCATCATTCCGGGCATCAAGAGTTTGGAGATTTCCGTTGGGTGGAAGGGGACAGGAGTTCAACCGGCGAGATGGTCTTTGATCTGGCCCAGGCGCTGAACGGTTCCATATCCTATGACACGGCATACTGTCTTTATGCAGCCATTGTTTCCGACACTGGGTCGTTTAAATATTCGTCAACCACGGCCGAAACCTTTCGGGTTGCAAAGGAGCTGCTTGAGAAAGGTGTTAAACCTTCTGATGTGGCGGCAAAGCTTTTTGACAATTTTACCGTAAATCGTCTTCATCTCCTGATGTCGGTGCTGGATACCATGGAATTTTATGAGGATGGACGGATTTCCGTTATTCATGTAACACTTGAGATGTTTTCAAGCACCGGTGCGAACCAGGGTGATATTGAAAGTTTTATCAACTACCCGAGGTCTCTGGAAGCGGTCAAAGTGGCTGTATTTTTAAAGGAAAGCGATGACGGTCTTGTCAGCGCGAGCCTGAGGTCCAAGGGGGCATGGTGTGATGTAGCCGAGGTTGCGAAAAGGTTTGGAGGTGGAGGCCATAAGCATGCGGCCGGGTTTAAAAAAGATTCCACTATTTCAGATGTTCGGGATAAGCTTTTACCGGAAATTTCGCTTATGATGAAAAAATGAGTACGGCCTTCCAACCGCCCGCGGGACGGATATCGGATTTCGATGCCGGTGTTTTCCTGGTGGATAAGCCGGCCGGACCCACTTCTTTCAAGATAGTCCAGTTGGTTCGTCGGAATCTGGGAATAAAAAAGGTGGGGCATGCCGGAACGTTAGACCCTTTTGCTACCGGTCTGCTTGTGATATGTGCAGGGCGGTCCGCCACCAGGATAATTTCCCGTCTGATGGACGGTGAGAAGGAATATGAGGCAACCTTAAAACTTGGTGTTGAGACAGATACCTTTGATCTGGAAGGAAAAATAACCGCCAGCCGTCCTGTGGGGGACCTTGACAGGGCGCGTGTTGAAGAATGTGTCTCAGGGTTTGAGGGTGAACAGCTTCAGATGCCGCCGAGTTTTTCAGCTTTGAAACACAAGGGCAAGCCTCTTTATTATTACGCCAGGAAGGGAATTGAGATAGCCTGCAAGCCCCGGAGAATCCAGATTCGGGAAATAAGCTGCATTGACATAAGCGCTGACACCTTAAGTATTTTGGTCCGGTGCGGCAAAGGGACATATATCAGGTCCCTTGCCTCGGATATCGGGACAGCGTTAGGATGCGGAGCCCATCTAGTTGCATTGAGGCGGCTTCGAAGCGGTTTATTTTCAGTAACAAATGCCTTGGCCGTGAATGATTTGCTTGATCGAGAAAAGGGGCGTGAATTGTTGCTTGAGCACATGCTGAGTGTGGAAGAAGTGCTTGAAATGCTGCCCCGTCGGAATTGAAAATCAGGTTATATATATTTTTTGTTTAAATGAAAAATTGTAATGATCCATTAAAAGGGATCGTAACCGATCAAGGGGTAGCAAAAGTCCTGCCGGATCGCGCAAACCCCTTGCCCTGTAGGCCGTTCACAGCTACAGCACCTGTGAACGCTTGCAAGGGATCTTTACAGGAGGCCTACTGTGACACTTAAGACTGAAAAGAAGCAGGAAATTATAGAAAAATTCAACTTGCACGATACGGATACCGGATCTCCAGAGGTGCAGATTGCATTGTTGAGCGCGCGTATTACATATCTGACCGAGCATTTCAAGGTACATAAAAAGGATCATCACTCAAGGCGCGGTTTATTGAAACTCGTAGGTCAAAGAAGACGGCTGCTCTCATATCTTAAAAATGTGAACATTGACAGATACCGTTCCATTATCAAGGAACTCGGAATCCGGAAGTAATAGACATCTGTCTGCTTTTGTTTTTGCAGTCGGTTTTGTGTGAATGTAAATTTTCGGCTTGATGCCGGAAAAAGGTAAAGAAGCAGACAATTGTCATGAGGAGAAGAAATGGTTTTACGAGAAGAAATTGAAATAGGCGGGCGGACCCTTGTCATTGAAACAGGTCGGCTGGCAAAACAGGCCAATGGCTCGACCCTGATTACCTACGGGGATACGGTTGTTCTGGTAACCGCGACTGCTGCCAAGGAACCCAAGGAAAATATCGATTTTCTGCCCCTGACAATAGAATATCAGGAACGGTTCTACGCTGTAGGGCGTATCCCCGGCAGCTTTTTCAGGCGCGAGATCGGTCGTCCCACGGAAAAAGAGATACTGACCTGCCGTTTCATTGATAGGCCGTTAAGGCCTCTTTTTGCCGATGGTTACCAACATGAGACACAGGTGATCGGCACCGTATTATCGGCAGATCAACAGAATGATCCGGACATACTGGCAATAATCGGAGCATCCTGTTCCTTAACGCTTTCAAATATACCCTTTCTCGGTCCGATTGCCGGAGTGAGGGTCGGGTTTATGGATGGGAAATACGTCCTTAACCCCACAAGGGACCAGTTGGAAGAATCCAGGATGAATTTAATCATTGCCGGTTCCAAAAATGGAGTTGTGATGGTTGAAGGCGGAATGGGAAACTGCAGCGAGGCAGAGGTGCTTGACGCAATATTTTTTGGTCATGAGGCAATGCAGCCCATACTGGAAGTGCAGGAAAAGATTAGAGCAGCGGTCGGAAGACCGAAGATGGAAGTAAAGCCGCCTGAGAAGAACGAGGAATTGGAAAAGCGGGTAGCCGAGATTGCGACATCTGATATGGAAAGCGTGATTACTACTTCAGACAAGATGGAACGTGGTGACCTGTTTGACGCGCTCAAGGCCAAAGTGACTGGTCAACTCGAAGAGGAGTTTGAGGGCCGTAGCCGTGAAGCAAAGGAGATTCTTTATGATTTGAAGAAAACCATGATGAGGGATCGAATCGTTAAGGATCATATACGTATTGACGGCAGGAAATTTGACGGGATCCGCCCGATAACCTGTTCTGTCGCAACACTGCCCCGTGTACATGGATCATCGCTGTTTACCCGTGGTGAGACTCAGGCAATGGTCACTGCCACTCTTGGAAGCGGTGAAGACGAACAGCGGATCGAATCTCTTTACGGAATGTCTTTCAGACCGTTTATGCTGCATTATAATTTTCCGCCCTATTGTGTCGGTGAAGTACGTTTCATGAGGGGCCCGAGCAGGCGTGATATCGGACACGGCGCCTTGGCATCCAGGGCGCTGAAGGCTGTACTGCCTGACAGTGATAAATTTCCATATACGATTCGGATCGTGTCAGAGGTCATGGAATCAAACGGTTCTTCGTCCATGGCAACGGTATGCGGCGGAACTCTTGCCCTCATGGATGCAGGGGTGCCTATCAGAAAGCCGGTGGCCGGCGTGGCCATGGGCCTTATTAAGGACGATGAACAGATAGTAATCCTTTCAGACATTCTTGGTGACGAAGATCATCTGGGAGACATGGATTTCAAGGTCACGGGAACAGATGAAGGGATCACCGCTCTTCAGATGGACATTAAGATTGAGGGTGTGTCAAAAGAAATCATGTCGCAGGCGCTGGACCAGGCCAGGATGGGGCGTATCCATATCCTTAAGGAAATGGAAAAGGCGCTTCCAGAGCCCAGGACAGAAGTGCCTGAACATGCGCCGAAAATTTTCAGCCTGCAGATAAATCCGGACAGAATTCGTGACATCATCGGCCCGGGCGGCAAAATTATCAAGGGCATGACCGCTGAATTCGGAGTAAAAATCGATGTGGAGGATTCCGGAAAGGTTTCGATTTTTGCACCCAATGGCAAGGTCGGCGAGGCAGTGACGGCCCGGATCAAGGATATGACGGAGGAGGCCGAGATAGGCAAGATCTATACAGGAACCGTCCAGAAGATCGTTGACTTTGGCGCCTTTGTTCAGATACTTCCAGGGATCGACGGACTTGTCCATATATCCGAACTTGAGAACAGACGCGTAAACAAGGTCACCGATGTTCTGAAGGAAGGTGAGGAGGTCCGTGTCAAGGTGCTTGCCATTGATCAGCGCGGCAAAATCCGGTTGAGCAGGAAGGTTCTTCTGGTGAAAGATGAATGACGAATGACGAGTGATGAATGTTGAAGTGGTTGCTTTTTTGTTAACAATTGATGCATTTCGTAAAAAGCATAGCGTGTGCAGATGCGCCGCCTGTGAACGCTTACCTGATTTCATACGATTATACTCATGTATAAAAAAACAGTTCTGGATAACGGCGTTCGGGTCGTAACCGAACGTATTCCCCATACTCGTACCGTATCAGTGGGACTCTGGGTGGATGTCGGTGCACGTGATGAGCATGATCTCAACAACGGGAGCGCTCATTTCCTGGAACACATGTTTTTTAAGGGAACCCATTCCAGATCCGCCCAGGTGATTGCAAGGGAACTGGATGTTCTTGGAGGAACGGCCAATGCCTTTACCTCAAACGAACATACGTGTTTCTACGCCACGATCATGGATGACCGGCTGTCGCGGTATATGGAACTGCTGAGTGATTTTTTCCTGAATTCCGTTTTTTCCGAGGATGAAGTGGAACGTGAGAGGCAGGTCATCCTACAGGAGATCAGCATGGTGGAAGACACGCCGGATGAACGGATTCATGAGCTTTTTTCTTCACATCTGTGGGGAAGGCACCCCCTGGCCAATACCGTCCTGGGTTCCAGAGAAGTCGTAGGGTCTATGAATACTAGTAAACTGGTAGATTATATAGAACGATATTACAGCCCGAAGAAGATTCTTATAGCATCCGCGGGCAATCTTGATCACAAGCATTTTGTCGACCTCTGTAATAAGAAGTTTCCCGGAATTGGAGATGATGAGGGCGTGTCCGGCACGACCCGAGCAATGCCCACGGAACAGCCGCCACTCAGAAAGGTCTATTCCCGCCCTCTTGAACAGGTCCATATGATCCTCGGAACTTACGGATTGCCGGTCAATTCCGATGATCGATACAAGTTGGCTCTTTTAAATACCATACTGGGCGGAAATATGAGTTCAAGGCTCTTTCAGGAGATCCGAGAGAAACGGGGACTTGCCTATTCCATTTATTCGTATCTTGTGCCTTTTGCGGACTGTGGATATGTCGGTGTATACATGGGAGTGGCGCCTGAGACCGTGAATGAGGTCGTTTCTCTAGTAACTGGGGAAATCGAAAAACTTGTTACAGGATCAGTGACAAAAGAGGAACTCGTGAATGCCAAGGACTACATTAAGGCAACCCTTTTTCTGGCAAACGAGAACACCGAGGCCAGAATGACCCGGATCGCTCGGAATGAGTTATATTTCGATACGTATATAGCCTTTGATGATGTGGTGGCCGGAGTTGATATTGTAACAATAGACGAGATCCAGGACCTTTCCGGCCGGCTTCTCAGGGACAAGGCATTCTCTGCCGCAGCGCTGGGTCCACTTGAGGACGACGATATCGACTGGAGTTCCCTTAACTGACTTTTTTTAAAATTTCAGAGATTGCGTAATCCATGAAATTTCCGGATCAGACCCGATTGATCCCGGTTCAGTTCCGCTGGCTTGACCCTGAACAGACCCGGGATCTGAACCCTCCTGCCTATCAATCCGATCTGGCATCCGGCATGGACGTGGCAGCGGCTGTTTCCGAAGCTGTGGTCATTGAACCGGGTGAAATTTCACTTCTTCCAACCGGTTTTGCAGTGGCCGTTACTCCGGGCTATGAACTTCAGGTCAGACCAAGGAGCGGTCTGGCTGTTAAACACGGAATTACAATCATCAACAGTCCGGGCACCATTGACGCTGACTACCGCGGTGAGGTGAAAATAGGCCTTATAAACTTGAGCAAGGTCCCTTTTACTATAAATCGAGGTGATCGCGTAGCCCAACTAATACTGGCCAAAGTTGCCCGGGTTTCACTTGAAATAGTTGAAGAACTGGATAAGACCGTCCGGAATGACGGCGGTTTTGGTCATACAGGGGTTAAGTGAATGATGAATGATGAATTAAAAGCGGTGCATTACGCGTTTGTCCAGTGAACAGTTTTTCCGTAGGTTGGGTTGAGCCAGCCTTATATTGTTGGGTTTCGTTCCTCAACCCAACCTACTTTTTTGCACAGGTAGAGAAAAAACCACCCATCAAGGCGAAACCCAACAATCGTTGTGCCTGAGCATTAAGGGTCTGGAAAGAAATAACTTGGATTTTCCGTTTCCGAACTGTATCACACCTTTAGCCGGTTTGACATCCCCGAAATCCTCACCGTAGCCCTGCTACGCTTGCGGTTTCGTGAATATCAAACCGACTAAATCTGCAACACATTTCGGATCGGAATTACCCAAGTTATTTCTTTCCAGACCCTAACCATTGATTATCTGCAAGTGCCCTGATGCGTTTTTGTGTTCTTGGAAGCGGGAGTAAAGGCAACTCCACCTATGTCTCTGCCGGGGATACCGCAATCCTTATTGACGCAGGGTTTTCCGGCATTGAGGTAGCGCGGCGGCTTGCATTGATCGGCGTAGATATTTCATCACTGTCGGCAATTCTTATTACCCATGAACATGGAGACCATGTCCGTGGCGTATCTGTTCTGTCCAGACGACATGACCTTACGGTGTTTGCCAATAAGGCCACCATCAGCAAGGCCGGCAAGACCCTGGACAATCTTTTTTCTTTTCAGGAATTTTCAACCGGTAAGTCGTTTCAGTTAAAGAATCTTCAAATCCATCCATTTTCCGTGTCCCATGACGCTGCCGACCCTGTGGGGTTCATTATCAGCAATGGCAAATCGTCCTTTGGTTACTGTACTGACACCGGAATGGTGTCCAGGCTTATCAGGCATCGACTTACAGGCTTAAACGCGTTGGTGCTGGAATGCAACCATGACCCCGAGATGTTGAAGACAGGGCCGTATCCCCTCTCGCTGCAGCAAAGAGTAAGTTCCAAAACAGGGCATCTGGCAAACTCGGATGCTGCCGGTTTTCTTGCAGATATATTTCATAAGGAACTGGCACACGTGGTCCTGGCACACATCAGCGAGACCAACAACCTGCCGGAAATCGTCCGTGAAACCGTAACCAACGTGTTAAATGAGAGACACGGGCACAGCTTTCATTTCAATGGAGAACTCAGTGAGTTATCCACGTGCATCTCATTTGCCCGGCAAGATCGGCCCGGAGAACTGGTTAAAATGAAGTAAGACTGGTATGCAAAGACATCGGGGATCGATCAAACATTGTTATAATTGGCGGGTTGGGGCAACCTCGTTCGTGGTTCCGGCCGACATGATGTTCAATGTGCGGTTGCTTGCGGACATGGTTGACAATGTTCAGCTCTTGTTTTTTGAAAGCCATGAAAATTCTTCACTTGAGCATCCGGTGGACATCCCCGGACTTTCCCAGGTGGCAAGAGAGCACGATCTAACGTATACGGTTCATCTTCCGTCTGATTTGCATCTGGGCGCAACCGACTTCAACCAGCGACAGCATGCGATTGACCAGATTGTCAGGTTGGTGACTGAACTGGACTGCCTGGCCCCTAAATGTTATGATCTGCATTTGTTGCAGGAAAATGGTCTCTCTGATTCAAAATGGTTGGATAACCTGGATGCGTCCTTGAATAAACTATCATGTAAAATGGGGTCTGCCGGGCGATTGATCGGAATCGAGAATCTTGATTATCAGTTTGATCCGGTCGCTTCACTTGCAAGCAGACACGGTTTTTCCGTAAGCCTTGACATCGGGCATGCCTTACGTTTTCAGCATGGCTGGGAATACCTGATGAAATATGTGTTAAATGCGGCCCATATTCATTATCACGGGGTAGTCGAGGGAAAGGACCATCTTGCGCTCCCCGCCGCACAGGACCGGATCACCAAACAACTGGGGATGAAACTTGAAAAGGTGGATTTTAACGGAGTGGTTACTCTTGAGGTGTATTCGCTTGATTTTTTAAAGGAGTCGATTGGTGTGATTGAGCGGGTATGGGCGTTAAGTTCAGGGTTGAATAGGGACAAATTCTGATCAAACAAGCCTTGAACCTTTGAACCCGAAACCCAGAACCCAGAACCCAGAACCCAGAACCCTGAACCCTGAACCCAGAACCCAGAACCCAGAACCCAGAACCCGAAACACAAACAAGAGGCAACTGAATATATGACAATAGAAAGCATACACCAGCTTGAAGATATTCTTGCAGGGATTGAACCTGCGGACCAGGCGGTTTTTAATGCGGCACAAGATAAACTGGATAATCTTACAAAGCCAAAGGGAAGCCTGGGCAAATTGGAAACTCTTGCAGCAAGGACTTGTGCAATTAGACGGCGGCTTGACGTGTCTGTTGATCGTAAATTTATCCTCACTTTTGCCGGTGACCATGGGGTTGTAGCTGAGGGTGTGAGCGCTTTTCCGCAGGAAGTGACACCGCAGATGGTTTTAAATTTTTTAGGCGGGGGCGCGGGCGTGAACGTCCTGGCAAGACATGTGGGCGCTGAAGTGTGGGTAACCGACGTGGGTGTGGCTGTCCCGGTTTCCGGAGACGGGCTCATCAGCCGGAATGTCCTGAGAGGTACTGCAAACATGGCTCAGGGGCCTGCAATGAGTATCACGGACGCTATCAAGGCGATTTCGGTGGGTATGGAAACGGCTGGTCAGGCAATTAGTGACGGGGCGGAAATTCTTGGGACCGGTGACATGGGAATCGGTAATACTACTCCTTCCGCAGCCCTTTATGCTGCCTTGCTCTCTGTTGACGTTGACGATATTACCGGACGCGGCACTGGAGTTGACGACAACACCCTGGAACACAAAAAGGAAGTCATCAGGAAGGCGCTTTACGTCAACAAAGAGAGACTGATCACGCCGGTTGAGACACTTGCGGCAATCGGCGGCCTTGAGATTGCCGCCATCTGCGGGGTTGTGATCGAGGCTGCCCGGAGTCGGATTCCGGTAGTCGTGGACGGTTTTATATCAAGCGCCGGCGCACTGGTTGCGATTAAGATGAAAAAAGAAGTCCTCGACTACTGCTTTTTCAGCCATATGTCGTCCGAAGCCGGCCATAAGTTCTTTTTTGAAAAGACCGGAATCTCTCCGTTGCTTCATCTGGACATGCGTCTTGGCGAAGGGACCGGCGCAGCCCTTGCAATGGGGCTGATTGAGGCAGGGCTTAAAATTATGAACGAGATGGCTTCATTCGGTGAAGCCGGTGTGAGCCGGGAGATCTGATAAAGATGTTGACCAGGTTGCGTGTGGCGGTCTCATTTCTCACAATCCTTCCCATAAGTACGCCACCGGACCTTACACCGGAAGACCTGGCCGGAAGCACGGCGTTTTTTCCGGTGGCAGGCTGGATTATCGGGATTTTCTTGATATCCGCGGCATGGCTTGCAGACCATGCCGGCATAACACCCCTTTGTATTGCGGTAATTCTGGTAGGTCTGGAGGCCTGGCTCACCAGGGGGCTTCATCTGGACGGACTGGCTGACGTCATGGACGGATTCGGCGGAAGCTTTGACCGGGAAAGGCGCCTTGCTATCATGAAGGATTCCTCAATCGGTACATTCGGGGCAGTGGGATTGATCCTTGTATTGTTTTTCAAGGTTGTCGGGCTGGAATCATTTCTGGCAGCGCAGCCACTCACAATTCGTCCGGATTCCTGGTTTCTGCTTATTCTGCTCCCGCCGGTTGCTGCCCGCTGGGCCATGGCGGTTCTGGCGTATAAGAGTTCCTACCCAAGGCAGGCCGGCACAGCCGTCGCCATTGTGGGCAACGTGAGATTTGCAGATCTGTTTCTTGGGGGTGTCATGATACTTCCCTTGCTGTCCGCTGGGTGGCTGCCGGTCATCGCGGTTGTTGCGGCTGTTCTGCTTCCGTCGTTCCGGCTCAGAAAAAAGGCCCATTCTCTCCTGGGCGGTGTAACAGGAGACGTGCTTGGGGCCTCATGCGAACTGGGAGAGGCAGCCGGGTGGCTCGTACTTTCCCTTGTAATGCGAATATAACTCTCAGCCGGTTTTACCTGTGTTGCGTCATTTTCATCTTTATAAAGGGCGAAAAAGCGTAATTAGTGGTCTAAACGTTGTAACTCGAACTCTTTAAGCAGCACATAGCTATGGGTGGCTATAAAAAATTCTTGAAAACGATGGAGGGTTTCAACTTCGAGAAAAGATGGCATCGTATATTGTCAATTCTGATAGCAAAAATGACAATATAGGGGGCCAAAACACCTTTTCCTGGGATGTTAATCACGAATTTACAGGTAGTTTATGCGATAACCCTTTGAAATTACTGTACTCGGATACGGGTTAGCCGAATGTTTACTGCCTGAAATAGCAAGATTTTACGGAATCATCATAAAACTATTTTTTGGAGATCATCCCCCAGCTCATTTTCACGCAGTCTATGGTGAGTATGTTGGTCTGTTCAACATCGATACCCTCGAAATGATAGAAGGCGACTTACCAAATAGGGCTAAAAAACTGGTCGTTGAATGGGCTAATATGAATAAAAACGAATTGAAACAAATGTGGGATAGTCAGGAATTTCATAAACTGCCACCATTGGAGTAAGAAATGAAATACCCAAAAGTACAGTCAGCAATGGCCGTTGATGATCACACCCTGGTGATCGAGTTCGATAATAAACAAAAGAAGAAATACGACATCACTCCATTACTCGAAAAAGAGATGTTTTCTCCGCTGAAAAATCCTGCCTTGTTCAAATCTGTGAAGGTAGATCAGGGGGGCTATGCTGTAGTTTGGGGCAATTACATAGATCTTAGTGAGTACGAATTGTGGAGACATGGACAAATGATGCCATAATCGGATTAACTCTGACTGAAAAAGCTGGGGCATTTTTGATTTCTACCCATTTTTTTATTTATTGTACTATTTTGCTTTTTAATTATGTTTTTGTAAGCTTTTTCAGCAGGTTATCCGTGTCGTTGGTAACTTCTCAATAAGCAGGGAGAATTCAGTACGCCACCACTTATTGAGAAGTTGCTGTCGTTGAACTAAACCGCTTCGCGGTAGAGGGAGGCAGTACATTTTTATGTACAGCCTTTTTGTTTTGGGCGGAATCATCCGATGGAAGTGGTTGGTGTCAAGAAAAATTGATAAAAGCATGAAAAATTTCGACCTGTGCGGGTAGTACTCATATGACATTGATTAACCAAAGCATTGTTAGCCCCTTCAGGGCCATTGTCAAGACATTAACCTCCATCCGCATAACTCAAAATATTTGACAAAAAATAATTGCATGCATATAATGAAATCACACTGAACGCATGAGTTAGCGTGGGAGGGAATTATGCGATCTATTTCAATACGCGGAGTTGACGACCAATTGGCAGCTTTGCTTAAACAAGAAGCTTCAGCTTCAAACAAAAGTGTTAATCAGCTTGTTATCGAGACACTAAAAAAGCATGTTGGTCTTGAGAAAAAAAAACTATTTACCCAGCAATATCACGACATTGATCATCTTTTTGGTAAATGGTCAAAAGACGAATTTAATAAGATTCAAGGAAAAATTGATACTGAACGACGAATTGACAAAGAACTCTGGAAATGAATAAAATTCTTATCGACACAAATGTTTATTCCAACTCGCTTAGAGGTAATCCTGATGTAGTTGCTGTCATGCGACAAGTTTCCCATATCGGGATTACGGCTATTTCCATCGGAGAACTTTTATCGGGCTTTAAGGCAGGGAATAGAGAAAAAGAAAACAGGCAGGAACTTGGAATATTTCTTGATTCTCCCAGAGTGTGCCTTTACACGGTGAATGAAAACACTGCTGAGTATTACAGTTACATCCTGAATCAATTAAAAAAAAAGGGAACCCCTGTCCCCACCAATGATATCTGGATAGCAGCGGTAGCTTTTCAGTATGGTTTACAGCTTTATACTTTTGACACACATTTTTTTCATGTGCAAGGATTACTCCTGCGGTAAGCGTTCACAGGTGATGTAGCTGTGAACGCTTACCGGGCAAGGTATTTGCGATCCGGCAGGGGCTTTTGCTACCCCGTGATCGGTTACCTCCCGCGCTACGAATAATATTGATGCCAAAGAAGCCTTTTTACCTGAAACCTTCAAACATCCATGCGAGGCGCTGGTGAACAAAAAAGAGATGGGATCCGCCAGGCAGGAGCTGCTTAAGGCCATTCCCAAGGTTGATGAGTTCCTGGGCTGGGTGGCGGATAATACAAAGGCCCCGATAACCTTAGTAAAGAGCGCCGTGCGTGAGATTCTTGGCGAGCAGCGGGCTGCCATTCTGGCCGGCGCTTTGATATCGCTTCAGGATCTTGATCAAGATGTGCTTGTTTCGAAATTTGAAGAGCTTATTGCCTTAAAAACCGGGCTTAATTTTCGTTCTGTCATAAATGGCACAGGTGTGGTGGTTCACACCAACCTGGGACGTTCCATATTGCCCAAAATCGCCATGGAATCAATACTGCGCGTCGGGTCCGGATATTCCAATCTGGAGTTTGATCTGACCACCGGCAGGCGTGGCAGCCGCTACAGTCTGGTCGAGGGTCTTCTTTGCGACCTGACAGGGGCTGAGGCCGCACTTGTGGTAAACAACAATGCGGCAGCCGTATTTCTTGTATTGAATACCCTTGCCAATGGTAGAGAGGTCGTGATTTCAAGGGGACAGCTCGTTGAGATCGGCGGGTCTTTCCGGATTCCGGATGTTATGGCCGGAAGCGGCGCCGTAATGGTCGAGATCGGGACTACCAACAGGACCCATCTGCGGGACTATGAAGCTGCTATTAATGATCAGACCTCTCTTCTCCTAAAGGTCCATACCAGTAATTTCAAGGTGATCGGTTTTACGTCCGAGGTTCCGCTTGCAGACATGGTAGATCTTGGCGCCCGTATGGGAATCCCTGTTATGGAGGACCTGGGGAGCGGCTGCTTTGTTGACCTTTCCAGGTATGGACTTCAAAAGGAACCGACTGCGGGCGAACTCATGAGAACAGGGGTTGACGTACTGACATTCAGCGGTGATAAACTGTTAGGCGGTCCCCAGGCAGGCGTTATTTTAGGGAAAAAAGAAATTATTGACCGCGTAAAAAAGAATCCATTGAACAGGGCTCTCAGGATCGACAAGTTCACACTGGCAGGGTTGGAATCCGTGCTCAGGCTCTACTTTGATGAGAAGATGGCCCTGCACGTCATACCTACACTTACAATGCTGACCATGCCCTTGAATACAATTGAAAAGCGGGCCAGGCGGCTGTTAAGAAAAATCAAACTGATCCCTGCTGATACATGCGGGATATCCGTAGTAAAGACAGAGTCCCGGGTAGGCGGAGGCGCTTTACCTGAACAGGGTCTTGCAAGCAGCGCAGTAGCGCTGGAGCCTGGGTCAATGACTGTGAACGACCTTGAATTGGAACTGAGGTCCGCAGAGCAGCCTGTAATAGGCCGAATCGAAGATGACCGGTTTATTCTGGACATGAGGACAGTGGCGGACAACGAGTTGGATAAACTGGCTACCGTGCTTTTGGAAATTCTGATATGAAACATTTTCCTTTTGATTTGAGTGACAAAGACCTCACACGGGAGGACTTCAGCCGCCTGGGGTCGAGTTTTTTCCGTACTGTCTCGCTTTTTCTGCCTTGCAAAAGGGTCTTTTACATTTTATTGGACCAGGATGACGCTGTTCCAAAAGAGTGGGATGCCGGAATCAGGGCAGTTAAAGAAAAGGGGCTCCCTATGGCTGATGGAGGCGCAAAAGTCATTTATTTACCGCTTTTCAAGGGAGAGGATCTCTTTGGCACGGCAGTGGTTGAGTCGGACAGTTCCGACGGTTTTCCTGAATACCCGGTCAACTGGCTCCTTGACAGGAGCCGAATCATTTCACGGGAGTTTCACCTGATCAATCTCTGGTCGACCGATCCAGCCACCGGGCTTTTAAATAGCCGTCATCTGCGTGAAGAACTTAACTGGTTGTTGTTTCGGCCTCAAATGTCCGGATCTGAAAAACCTGATGAGACCTTAAACAAGCCTTATGACATTACTGATTTTTCGCTTGGCATCATAGAACTTTACCCCCGCAGTAATAATCCGGAATCAGCGATTTCGTATGTTTCAAGGGCAGGCGCATTTCTTAAATCACTTGTCGGTCAGGCGACGCCGCTATATTATCTTGGCGCCGGGATATTCGCTCTTATCTGGGAAAATACAAACATCGACAAAGCGCTGAAAATCGGGGATACGGTGCTCAGGTGGCTTAGGCACGAAAATTTTTACAGAGCCCATATCGGCATCACTTCAGAAAATCCCGGACAGGATTCAGAGGGCCGCTTACCCGCCGATTCTGCTGATATGACATCCGACAGGCTGCTGGATGAGGCTTGGAAGGCGCTTCGGACAGCGCGGAAACGGGGGCCCTACGCCCTTTGTTCGTATGTTTCTGTAAGTGACCTTGAAAATCATCCTTTAAAACCGACGCCTGAACCGATCCTGAAGAAATTGAAACATCTAGGGCATGGAAAAACTTCATTTGCAGTTATCCTGATCCAATCGGATAAGGAGTCAAAAGAAGAATATCTTATTGAACGTATCACTTCACTTTCAGGAGATGAAATACCGGTACTGTCTGTGGATCGGAAAGAGGTTTACGTGTTCCTGGCAGGGGCTGATGAAACGAGTGCTCTTGCCTGGGCTGAGACCATTCTGGATAAGGCGGGAAGAGGCACGAATAACTTTGATAACGGTTTGGGAGCAAGTTTTTCCATGGGAATTGCAGTCTATCCATATCCTGGATTCAGGAAATCGGATGTTCCGGTAAATTCCCGGAAGGCCCTGCTGCACACTCGGTTCTACGGTCCCGGCACAGTGACCGCGTTTGACGGCGTAATAAGCCTGAATATCAGCGGAGACGTGTATTACAATGAAGGGGATCTGGCAAGGGCTGTGAAGGAATATCAAAAGGGACTTGCGCTTGATTCGGCAAATGTCAATCTGCTGAACAGCCTGGGAGTGAGTTATGCCCATATGGATCGTTACAGGGATGCAATTCCCTGTTTTGAAAATGCGCTCAAGATAGACGGTTCTGATTTTATGGCCTTGTTTAATCTGGGATTGGCCTATCTTACACATCATGAGAATGATGAGGCGATCGGGTATTTTGAGCTGGCAATGAGTATTGATGACGGCAGCGCCGATCTTATGCTTCTTCTCGGTTGGCTTTATTGCCGCACAGGCAGGTATGATGATGCGGTCAGGCTTCTTAAGCGTGTTGAAGAGGCCGGGCGCGGCGGGGAAGGGGACATGGGGCACGGCGCAGTCCATTGTTACCTGGGTGAGGCATACATGGCGCTCGGCCGGAACCGGAAGGCCATAGCCGGCCTTCAGAGGGCGGTCGGACATAATTCCCGTGACGCAAAGGCATTGAGCCTTCTTGGTGAACTCTATCTTCTGGAAAATGAAGGGGATGATATTGCGCTTTCCCTCTGCCTTGAAGCGGTTAAATTGGACGCATCCCAGGCGGACTACTGGTATCGATTAGGTAAAGTCCAGTTTCAGCAGAACGATTGTCCGGCGGCAGTTGAATCACTTAAAGAGAGTTTGAAAATTGACCGCGGAAATGTGGAGACTATGTTCATGCTTGGTCAGGTATATGAAAAATTAATGCAGAAAGGCCGCGCCCGGACAATATACAAAAAGATTTTGAAACTGGAATCGGCCCATGAACAGGCCGACCGGGCATTGAAGAGGATATCATAGGCGGCAAAGCGGTCTAAATAACTCGTAACAAGGAGCAGCGAATATGAAGCTACCTACCGGCTTGATCGTTGACGATGGAAAACAATACGCGCTTGACACGTTTAACGCGGGTGATTCTTGGAGGTTGTTCAAGATTATGTCTGAATTTGTTGACGGTTTTGACACCCTTTCCGCAGTCAATAGGCCGGCGGTATCCTTCTACGGGTCTGCACGCACCAAGCCTGATGACAAGTATTATAAGTTTGCCCTAACGGTTTCACGCAAGCTGGCCGAGGCAGGGTATGCGATAATGACGGGCGGAGGGCCCGGGATTATGGAGGCGGCCAACAAGGGAGCTTCCGAGTCGGGCGTCAAAGGCGTGTCTATCGGCCTTAATATCAACCTGCCCTTTGAGCAGGCGCCGAACCCATTTGTGGGTGTACAGATGAATTTTAAATATTTCTTTGTCCGAAAGGTAATGCTAATCAAATACGCCATGGCTTTTGTCTGCATGCCCGGCGGATTCGGCACGCTTGATGAACTTTTTGAAGCCCTGACGCTGATCCAGACCAGGAGGATCAAGGGCTTTCCAATTGTTCTTGCCGGGTCGGAGTTCTGGGGCGGCGGCGTTGAATGGATAAAGGAGTCATTTCTAAAGCAGGGTACGATTGACAAGGAAGACCTGGAAATTTTTAAAATTCTGGATGATCCGGACGATATAGTGAATTACATAAAGAGAAGAGTGATTTTGTAATTTGATTTAAAATTGGTGATAAAATGGCCGTAGTAGACGCAAACATGTTGTTGATGGTAATTGGCGGGATTGTGGTTGGTGTTGCGGCTTCTTTTTCCGGACTGGGCGGTGGTTTCATAATGGTCCCGCTGCTGTTGTTTCTGGGCTATACGGCACAGAAATCAGTAGGCACGTCTTTTCTTGCCATAATGATAATTTCTGTTTCAGCCCTTTTGGCTCACAATAAACTGGCCAATGTGGATTACAAGGCAGGTCTTCTGCTTGGCGTCGGCGGAATTGTCGGCGCCCAGATAGGAGCCCGGCTTGTTGAGCATATCTCAACCGCAAATTTCAGGAAGATTTTTGCAGTGATCCTGATAGGCCTTTCGGTATATCTTTTTATCAGGAAGTGACCTCGATGATCTTGTCACGTAGCCTTCCCGACGGCTTGAATGTCACTACCGTCCTGGCATCAAGCATCAGATATTTCCCTGTCTGGGGATTCCTCCCGCGCCTTGCCTGTTTTTCCTTTACATTGAATTTGCCGAATCCGGATAAAAGTAGGTCCTCGTGGTTAGTCAAGCAGTCCTTGGTAATTCTCATAAAGATCTCAACTATCTCGACTGCCTGCTTTTTGGTCAACTCGGTTGATTTATAAATCGTTTCAGCTAAACTTGCCTTTGTTACGGTCATGGCATAGGTCCTCATTAAATAGTTGAAACTTAAAATTTGATGGAGTTGTAACAAGTCCCATCTATCACGCCTAGTATATAGACCTTTTTTCCAGTAAGTGGAATAAGGGCTCAAGTAAAAATAACTTGTACATCTTCCATCTCATCTTCAGGCCGTTTTGGGCCGATTGTGAGGTTACAAAATCCTCAAATTAGCGCTGCTAGTCCTGCGGTTTTGTAACCTCACAATCGGCCCAATCCGACCTAAATCTGAGCGCAATATTGTCCAACTTATTTTTACTTGAGTCCTAAATATCAGGAATGGGGCTGAAATAATTTCCCTATTTACTATTTATGCATTTCATCTTCAGGCCGGCTTTGTCCGGCTCTCAATCACAAAATCCTTATGCATAACCCTGCTATGCCTGCGGTTTTTAATTGTACAGGTTGCGATTTAATTTTTGGAAACCGATTGCCGGATCGAGTCAGGATATTTTTTCCCCGGTTTGTACGTATGCCGGGTGTTGCGGCTGATTCAGGATGGACCGGAACGATGTCCTATACTTAACCATTTGAATGAACAAACAAAATATTACGCAGGGGTTGTCTGGTCGTCATTAGAAACGAGTAGTCCGGCCAGGATGAGCATGTCACAAATCCTTTGATAATGCGGAAAAGATGATGATTTCACTTGACAATTAAGGGATTGACACTGTATTTGTAGATATTTATAAGAGCGGAGCGTGAATTGGCGCCGGCCTTATTCGTTTAACCGGCGCCCATCCATAAATGGCCCTTTTGTCCAATTTTTGCGTCATGCGAAAAAAAAAAATTCTCGTAATGTCAATTATATGACTTCGGTTTTTTTTTTACATTCCTTGGCCTTGAACAAAATTGCTCATTTCTGGACGGACACTAACTAGTTCTTTATGACAATTGTTTTTGTGGTTGCTTGAGTATTTAGATCTCAATAAGATTCATTGATTGCGGTTCCACGTTCAGGGTTGAATAGGGAAAATTCCGACCAAATGAACCTTTGAACCTTGAACCCGGAACCTATGACATTGATAAAATCAAATGTCATCGACTACTAGTTCAACATAGGAGGATACGACATGAACAAAGCTGAACTTATTGCATCAGTAGCAGATTCTGCTGACATCACTAAAGCTGATGCAGCCAAAGCAGTTCAAGGTTTCATTGATGCCATTACCGACCCCCTAAGTGATGGAGACAAAGTAACTCTCGTTGGTTTCGGTACTTTTTCCGTAGTCAAACGGGCAGCGCGCGAAGGCCGCAATCCTCAGACTGGAAAGAAAATGAAGATTAAGGCCAAAAAGGTCGTGAAATTCAAAGCCGGCACCAAACTGGCTGACAGTATCAAGTAGTGTCCGTCCGGAAATGTAAAATTTTTGAACGGGGGTCGGGTAACCGATCACGGGGTAGCAAAAGCCCGGCCGGATCGTAAACCCCTTGCCCTGTAAGCGTTCACAGGTATTGTAGCTGTGCGCCCGAAAGAAGTGCCCTTTGGGGTGTGCGTGATCAGGGCAATCAGCTATAGCCTAACCTATGCTGGTTGCCCTGATCGCGTGCAGGTAAGCGAGCCTGCGAGACTCCGGATGCGACGCCTGTGATCGCTTACGGGGCAGGTGCCGGGGATCGGGTGTCAGGGTAACAGATTGATTGTAATCGTTCACAGGCCCTCCATCTGAACGCGATCAGCCCGGCTCACATATTACTTATATGGTGAGCCGAACTGCTAGCGCCCATATGGAGCGCCTGAGAACGATTACATTCTTAAGGGGTCTGCAAAATATGGGGACCCCTCTGAACGGTTACGATTGATTTTTAATTGTTTATACTGACACCTGACCCCAGACCACTGAAATCCAACAACAAAAGGAGCGTACCTAAAACAGAGTGAATCCCCTTGAATGAGGCTACATTTCCGACAATTCCAACTCTCAGATCTGAGGATCTTCACAACCTTGAGATTGCTGACTCTGCTGATCTCATTCTCTTTATGGCGGGCAATCAGTTCATGGTCATGGACGAGATTATTTCTGCCTTTCAAAAAAAACATCCGGAAATCACCAGGATATTTTACGAGACCCTGCCTCCTGGATTGGAATTGAGACAGATCTTGACCGGTGGAGCCTATTTCAGGGATAGGCTTATAAAGGTCTATCCCGATATCTATGCCTCTGTCAATGAAAGGGCCATGAAGGTTCTTATGGAGAACGACCATATTGAACCGGGCGATTACCGGATCTATCTGCATAATCGGCTGACCATGATGGTCCCGGAGGGCAACCCGGCAGGTATCAAGTCTGTATACGACCTGGCAGGAGATGAGGTCAGAATCTCGCAGCCGGACCCGAATAACGAAGACATCGCCTTCCATATCATAGACATGTACAGACAGGCCGGTGGTAACAAACTAGTGAATCGGATCATGGATGAAAAACGGGCCGAGGGTACCACGATTTTGACCATTGTCCACCATAGGGAAACTCCACTCCGCATCAGGAAAAGAACGGTTGATGTAGGCCCTGTCTGGGAGACAGAGGCCGTGTATGCCGGCAAATCCGGACTGCCGATGGATAGGGTTGATCCAGGTGAGGCTCTAGACCAGCGAGACAGGATCAATTATTACATATGCAGATTGAAACGGGCTCAACATCCTGAAAACGCTATGAAATTTCTTGAATTCATCCAATCGCCGCCAGCCCGGGAGATTTATCAAGTACATGGTTTCATACCGGCTTAATCCCTGCCGTTTTTTGTCTTTAGCAGAATGTTACAACACCTTAGGCTTGCTCAAAAATCACTTCACATTTTCATGCGTCGATCCATTCCGCATGGCTGCGTTGCTCGCCGGTTAGATAACCCTGCTATTCGCCCTCTTTGCGTTTTACCATGCGGGCGCCTCAACATCTAAAAATATAAATTTAAAATAATACTCGTAATATTATGTATATGACCCCTGTTATTTTTTTCGCATGCCTTGATCTTGAACAAAATTGCTCATTTATGGATGGACATTAGATAGCATACGTGTTTTCCCTCCCGGCCGGTAAAATTTTATTGCGAAATTTCTTGAATAGGCTACATTCATTGACTACTCGTAAGAAGATCAGACTTGTCACTAAAATGTCTTTCAGATCCGGAAAGGTTGATACTTATAAGGTATTCTTAACAATATGCGCCAGTAGCTCAGCTGGATAGAGCAACGGACTTCTAATCCGTAGGTCGGGGGTTCGAATCCCTTCTGGCGTACCAGTTATATCAAGGGGTTAGGCTAAACGGCCTGACTCCTTTTTGGGTCTTGGTCAACGGTTTGGTCAACATTTTTCAATTTAAGCTCTGAATCCATCCAAGCCGTGTATAGATCCATTGCGGTTTTCAGTTCTTTGTCTTCCAGTATAATGTAATGAACGTCCATGCCTTCTAAACTATGCCCCAGGATCACATCACGATGAATCTTATTGACCCCGGCTGTCAGCATGTTGGTTTTGACCGTGGATCTGATATCATGAAAAACTATGCCGTTTTCTGTTTTACGGCCACGCGGTATCCCGGCATTCTTGCAGGCTGTTGCAAATGACCTCTTTAAACCTCCACGATCAACTATAGGGCGTCCCTGGTAGGTGAACACATAGTCATGATTAATATGCCGGATCGCGTTATCCAGAACGGTTTTTACATGGTGATTAATGGGGATATTTTTTGCCCGTTTCTCCTTGGTATCTTCCGGCCTCAGCCGGATGAAACCAGCTTCCCTGTCAATACAAGATCACTCCAAACAACGGATCTCTCCTACCCGCATTCCGGTATTCATTGCGACAATAAGAATATTCCTCAAATGGCCAGCCGCGTTTGACAAGAGACTGTTGTACTCTTCTATGGTCAATTTTCGTTTCCGGGCATTACTGCCTTTTTTGAGCCTTCTTTTAACCCTTCTGAAGGCCCTTAATGGTCCTGCGTCAATCTTGTCATTATCAAAGGCTTTTGTGACAACCGTTTGAGCCATCTTGACTTCCATGTCAATAGTGGCCGGTGCCCGGCCCTGTTCTTCTCGGGCAATCTGATAATTTTCCAGGTCTTCAGGTTTGATTTTGTTGACCAAGTGTTGACCAAATACAGCATTGAAATTTTTTAGAGCACCTTCAACCCGGGCAAAAGACTTCAATCGTTTGACCGACTTTAGATCCAAATACCAAGCCATCAATTCTGAAAAAATAATTTTTGACTCAGGCAGCATATCAAAAATACGGTTTTCCCGTTTTTGACTTTTCCTCTTGCCTTCTGCGTCCTGCGCTTCTTTCAGGGAATAACCGACAGACTCCCGCCTCTGTTTGCCTTCAATCCGGAAAGTTATCCAGTATTTCACACGATTTGACCGCTTGGCCTTTACAATATCCTCGCCACATGAACAAATCCGGTTCTTGTTCGCCTGTTTCCGGTGGCATATCGGGCATTCTGCGAGAATTGCCATGATGTTATACCTCCCATATTCCCTTTGAAAAAGCCTCTCCGGGTGGTCAGATATTAGTGCCTTAGTGGTAATTTTCTTGTTTTTTGTGGCAGAAAAACTCTGAAGTTATATGTGACGCCTGCGGTGCTACATGTTTTAAGGCACTTATCCAGGACCTTTTAAAATTTCCAGTTTATCTGGGTTAGTCACTTTCGGTTGGTTGTTTCTCTGGTGATTCAAAAAACGAGACAGCGGGAAGAGTAACCATATCCCATGGTCCTCTTGCTGTTATGGTGATAAGGAATTCTCGGGCGGCACTATAAAGGATGGAGGCACCGGTAATCCGTAATAGCTTTTCTGGGTCAGGCCATTTTGGGTAAACAGAAAATATGCCAATGCATACTAAATGGACCGAATATGGCTGATTGTTTTTTTCGCTTTCTGGTTGTAAAGTAATTTCAAGAGCTACTTGGTAAAGTCCGTCGTCTCGTTCGTGTTCCACTCCCACTTTAACGTCAGGATGTGCTGTGTAGTCATTATCGGATGGTTGAAATTGCGGATCAGCAATCACAGAAACATGCGGGAAAAAATACGATATTATCTCTAAAGGTGGTTTTTTCATCTATCCTACCACCATTTTCAAGTCATCTTGAAGTTCCTCTTTGATGTTATTGCACCATGACTGATCAGCTACCAAAGGTTTACGTCGTTTTTTCCCATCAATAACTTTGAACCAATTGATTTTTTCCTCTTTTGGGGTAACGTGTATGCTAAGTTCTCCGTCCAGAGCTTTAGTAAGACCTATCATTGTTTCTATGGTGAAATTTGCATTACCACGAAATATTTTCGTGGTATATGCCTGTGACTTTTTGAGTTTATTGGCGAAATCTTTTTTAGAAAGACCACGCTTTTTCATCAGATTATGAAGTTCAATTGAAAATTTGAGAATTGCCTTTTCCGACCAATAGGAATCGTCTTTTTTTGCCTCATCAAACAAATCTTCAAAAGATTTATTCTTGCCCATGTCTCCCCTCACAGTCCTGAATAATTTCTATTTGGTTTTTTGTGGCAGCTTGGAAATATGATTTTTTTAATTTAACAGCACGTTTAATTTCACTTTTTGGAGTATTCTGACTTTTTTTTAAAAAGACATGACTGCAAATAATAACTTGATTTTTGACAGGCGAATAAAACCACAACAATCGCAGTCTGCCAGCAATAAATTCCCAAATTTTGTTTTCTTTGTCTACGTAATGAGAAATATTATCATGAAATTGGGTTGGACCAGTTGACTCCTCGCTCGCCATCTCTATTATATTCAAAAGTCTATTTCTTGATCCGGAATATTGAGGGTTAAGTTTTCTTAAAAAGGTGAGTATTTTGGATTCGCCATGTTCGTTGCATACGGTATAGATCTCCCACCTATTTATCTTTATCGGAACAAGACGCATTCACTTAACCTATAAGTTAATTATGGTCAATAAAAATCAAAGAGTCAAGGCCACCCCAAAAATATTTTTTACCATTTCGGTCTATCCTAAATCGTAAGCTGCTGTTAAGATTTTAAAAACCGGCTGCAGGAGAAAGGGAGAAAAAGGCCCCCAGACGATACAACCGGCAACCGCTCGCCTCCACGGGTAAAAAAGATCCCCCCGAACCGAGGAACAGCTACGAGCTGTTGTGAACGCCCCGGTCCGGGAAGAATCAGGCGGGGGAGGTTCCCACCATTTACGCGTGCCGGTGCTTAAGGGCTCAAGTAAAAATAACTTGTACATCTTCCATCTCATCTTCAGGCCGTTTTGGGCCGATTGTGAGGTTACAAAATCCTCAAATTAGCGCTGCTAGTCCTGCGGTTTTGTAACCTCAC
>JAYEJK010000343.1:0-29972 GCA_034660535.1 Thermodesulfobacteriota bacterium
GTTTTTTTATCTCGTTCATGTTTAATTTATCGGGTGTCTTGGAAAAAATGTATAATTACCTTTACGAAAATATTTTCGTAAAGGTAATTATACCCCTCAGGGGGGTACTGAAAATAGTCCAGGACCTTTAAAGAATTTCAGTTTATCCGGGTTAGAGAAAAACCAAAAAAAAGTGTACTACGCCCTATTTTTCCGTATCTATACTCACGCCCTTGAGATAGGCATTTTCAAGGGACGCTCCATAAAAAACAGCGCCTTTAAGCTCTGCCCCGTCAAAAGCAGCCCCGTCAAGATCAGCGCCCGTAAAATCAGCCCCTTCCAAATTCGCCTTATAAAAATCAACATCCTCGAGATTTGCACCTTTGAAATTTGCTCCCTTAAGATTCGCGCCTTTCAAATTAGCGCCTTCTAAATTCGCTCGTTCCAAGTTAGCGTCTTCCAGGTTGGCGCGTTCTAGATCAGCCCCTTTGAGCTTTTTCTTTGCAAAATTTGATCCCGCCAGACTGCACTCAATGCACATATTACTTGAAAGGAGTCTCTCAAAATCTTTCTCCTCAAAAGACTTCTTTTTTTTGGGGGTGTCCGGAACCACGGCCGGTTCAGCCACAGGTTCAAGTTTCTTTTTCAGTTTTACCGCAGATTTTTGGGCAGATGTCTTCGTCTTACTCGTGGGAGCTGACGCAAGCCTCAATTTTCGAGTAACTTTTCCTTCCATATCAACCGGCTTGCCTGCTTTGGCGCGATACTGCCCGGCATCCTCGGGTTTGACCTCTATTTTCTTTACAGCCGACTTCACCTCCAGCGGCTCCTTCTTCACATCTTTCTTTCGGATCACTGCCCGTCCAACAGGCTTCCCTGCTGTTACGTGTTCACGGTCAGGCTCCTTGGGTACACGTTTTTTCACTTCAGCATTTTCTTTTACTGAAAGATCACTTGCTATATGTTCAAAAGCCGAGCCATCCAGATAGGCCCCTTCAAACTTGGCGCCATTTAGATTTGCCCCGCTGAAATCAACCATGTGCAAATCTGAACCGGAGAACCTCGTGTCTTCAAGATCGGCATTCTTAAAACTCGCCCCGGCCAGATCAGCCATCATCAATATTGCCCCTGCAAGGTTGGCGCCTTCAAAATTTGCTCCTTCCAGATCCGCGTCCGTAAAATCGGCATTCATAAGGTTGGAACCGGACAGGTCGCACTCCCTGCATTCATTCGAATCAAGCAGTCTGTCAAGATCCTGCTGAATGAATGCTGATCCTCTTTCCGTTGCCGCCGTGAGGACAAATACACTGGTCAATAAAACCGCAATTATTTTCCTGATCATCAAACTACCTTGATAATACACATTAGAACCAAAATCCATTTTTTATTCCCTTTTCACCCTTCTTTCAGACCTCGTTGAGTAGTTGACGATATCTGTCTTTACAACATACCGGCTGCTTCAAGTAAAGACCAAGCTACACTGTCTTCACTATCTCCGCTGTATTTTTCATCCTGCCTGCGGCCGGAATAATGGTCAAGGATCCGGTTGGCCAGTACCTTGCCGAGTTGCACGCCTTCCTGGTCAAACGAGTTGATATTCCAAATAAATCCCTGGAATACAATCTTTGCCTCATACATGGCAAGGAGCGCGCCCATACGGTACGGTGTAAGCCTGTCAGCCATTATCACGGTGCTGGGCCGATTCCCTGGAAAGCGCTGATTAGGGTTGTCGCTTTCCTGACCGGTTGCCAGTGCCAGCGACTGGGCCAGAAGATTGGCGTTGAGTTTTTCCTGGGAAGTGGTTCCCTTGATAAGGATGTCATCATCATACTGGCTTTTCCTAAACCCTATAAATTCCACAGGCACTGTGGTAGTGCCCTGGTGAATAAGCTGGTAAAAGGCATGCTGCCCGTTTGTGCCGGGCTCGCCCCAGACAATTGGACCGGTATGGTATTCCATCGTCCCGCCCTGCCTATTGCATGATTTGCCGTTACTCTCCATGTCACATTGCTGCAGATGAGCGACAAACCTGATCAGGGCCTGACTGTAAGGCAGGACCGCTACTGTCTCATAGCCTAAAAAATTGTGATTCCATATGCCTAAAAGGGCCAGAATCAGCGGCGGATTATTTCGGATATTCTTCTCTTCCGCAAGCTTGTCCATATCATTGGCCCCTTGCAGCAGTTCCATGAAGCCGTCATACCCGAGGGCAAACCCGATCATTACACCACCGACCATTGACGTGGAACTGTAACGTCCTCCTATATAATCAAACATGTAAAATGAACGTAGATATTTTTCCGGATTGTCCATGGGACTCCCCTGGCCGGTAACAGCTAAAAAATGGCGGCCGGGATCAAGGCCGGCCTTGACATATGCGGCACGAACCAGTTCTTCGTTTGTCAGGGTCTCAAGCGTTGTTCCGCTCTTGGATACAACATTGACCAATGTCTTTCTCAGATCAAGGTCTTGTAAGACGGCAGCCGCATCGTCAGGGTCCACATTAGAGATAAAATAAACACGCCTTTCCGGTCGCCGGAAAGCCGCAAGGGCAAGGTATATTGCGCGGGGCCCCAGATCAGACCCGCCGATTCCCACATGAATCATATGGGTAAACACTTCTCCATTGGAATTTGTAATCTTCCCGTTTTCCAGATCCTTAAGAAAAAACTTCAGTTTTGCCAATTCGTTTTTGGCCTGGATCGAGGCATCCATATTGCACGGACTCTCATCAAATACATCCCTGGTGGCAGTGTGGAGTACCTTTCTGTTCTCGCCGGCAAATCCATGGATACTATTCATGATTTCACCCTGCTTCATCATTTTAAACTGATCCGCAACACTGCTCTCATCCGCCAGTTCCTGGAGCGCATCCACCACACTTTCGTCCACCTGTTGAGTACCATAAAGGATATCAAACCCGGCTCCCCGGCAGATAAACGACAAAAGCCGATCTCTTCCCAATGCCTCGGCCCCGTTAAGTTCATAGGATGTCTTTGCAAGCTTATGCAGTCGCTCACAGGCAGGCAACAAATCAAAATTTTTCATATCAAAAATCATATCATTCTCTCATGGTATTATGAGTTATTCCTCATCCTCTTCTCTTATCCATTTTTTAACCACATCGCCGGCCTTTTCAGGGCTGCTTTCAGCAAGCCTTACAATCTTGTCCCTATTACTTATTATCCGTTGCACTGTGAAATCCTCATCCTTTTCCTTATCCACATCTGCTTCCTTAACAAGATCATCCATCGATTCTTCCTGTATATCGATTTTCTTGGTCAAGGTGCCGCTTTCGGCAAGCATCCGCAAAAACGGCTTTACTATCAAAAATAAAAACCCTATTGCCAAAACAAAAAACAACGCCGGTTTTGCAAAAATGTACAATAAATCCGATCCTTTTCCCATGCTCCCACCTAAGGGTCGGCTCAGAAATAACTTCACATTTTCGAGGCCTCACTGCAACGCATCTTGAAGCGATCCCAAGTACTCGAAATCCTCAAAAGAGCGCTGCTATTCCTCCGGTTTCGAGCACCAGGGATCACTCCAACCTGCATCACATTGAAACCTTAAAATGTAAAGTTATTTCTGAGCCGACCCTAAGGGTCCTAAAACAAGCAAATCACATAGTTATCCATCAATTAATTTTTACGAGGCCATATAAAACGTTAATTCAAATACCGCATCATGTTATCATCTAATGACCCCATTTGAAAAACTTTTTATTCTTTTTTATTGCTTTTCAGGATATATTTTTATGGATATTTAATCTGCCCAATACATCTCTACCCTGATCATTCGCGAATGATCAGGGTGTTACTTACGAAAAAAATACAATGAATAACATCCACGACGCATTGATTGTCGGAAGCGGCCTTTCAGGACTCGCCATCTCACATTTCCTTGAAAAAAAACGGCCGGACATGAAAATTGTTCTGCTTGAAAAGGCTTCCCGGCCGGGAGGTGCGATTCAGACCTTTCGCGAGGACGGATTTCAGGCGGAATGGGGTCCGCACGGATTTCTGGACAATATACCGGAAAGTCGTGAACTACTCCAGGATACAGGATTAGACCAAGAGGCTCAGAAAGCTCCCTTGAATGATTTTCTCAGATTTCTCTGCCATAACGGCAAACTGATCCCTTTGCCCCAGAATCCAAAAAAAATACTCACTACACCACTTATTCCCTTTTGGGGAAAATTACGCATACTTGCCGATCTATGGACCAAGCCCGTCATGGAAGACCAGACAGTGGGGCAGTGGGCGGTTCGCAGGTTCGGCAAAAGCGTCCACCCGCTTGTTGATGCCGCGGTAACCGGCACTTTTTCAGGAGACTTAGACAGACTGAGCATTGATTCCGTAATGCCGGGCCTGCGCGCCCTTGAAAAAGAATCAGGATCGGTTCTCCGCAGTCTTAAAAAAAAGAATAAAAAGTCAGCCGGCATCAAAACCGGACTTCCCTCAATGATAAGCTTTCCCCAAGGCATGGAAAAACTTATAGAGGTACTGGCCAAAGGCAAACCTATCCGGTTCAATACAGGCGTCCAAAAAATAGAAAAACAAAACAACATCTGGGAGGTCCGAACCGACAACACAACGTTCAGAACACGCGCCCTTATACTGGCCCTACCTGTTAATCAGGCGCTAGAACTTCTATCTCCTCTAAACAAACCGCCCGTAAAAAAAATTCCGGTTTCAAAAATCATAAACGTTGCTTTGGGATTCTCCGGTAATGCCGTAATCCCGCGCGGTTTCGGATACCTCGCCCCGGAAAAAGAAAATCGTTTTACCCTCGGCGCCATGTTCTCAACCCACATGTTCCCCGGCAGAGCGCCGGAAGGGCGGATACTTCTCGAAGGGCTTGTAGGAGGCCGCAGGCATCCGGAACGACTCGAACTGGAGGATGAAAACATTTTGAGAGAAGTTTACAATGATCTCAGCCTGCTGATGGAACTTCCGGAACCGCCGCTCTTTTCAAGGGTCCTGCGATCAACGGATGGTATACCTCAGCTTGAGATGGACCATCCGGCGCTTATGGAATGGTTGAAAAAACTTGTCCGAAAAATGGAGGGACTCTACATCAGTGGCTTTGGCTGGAACGGCATCGGCATGAACGATATGATCAAATCGGCAAAAAAAACAGCCCGAACCGTGGCTGAAGGAGGATACGGAAAATCAGAAACAGCGGCCGTGAAGGGTGTTTATTTCTGATATGGGGTGTGAAGAAGAGAACCTATCTTGACAGATCTCCAGCCGAAAATTCATCTGATTTTTCTTTGAATTCCCAGTCAGTTCCAAATTTTTTTCCAAAAGAACTTTTAAAAAAATTTTCCATCATCTTTGAATAACATTCAGGACAATAGGCGTGTGACAGGTATTCATAATCCTCGATTCCCGACTGCTTTTCCCAACCGTCACCGCATTTAATTTTTTTGCACACACAGCATATAGTTCTCATGAATCATTTCCTTTTTAATAAGGACTCGTAAACGTTTACAAATCCCCGGCCTGGGGATAACATGGAAACGGATTTACATATATTGTTTTTTAAGCTTGTTGTTTAGAAACTCCACCTGACCCCTTATGGTCGAATTCCGGACCATCTGTTCGGTGATTTTCCTGACAGAGTGCACGACAGTGGAATGATCCCGGTTAAAAGCCTTGCCGATATTATCCAATCCTTCCTTTGTGTACTTGCGTGCCAGATACATTGAAACCTGGCGGGGAAAGGAAACGGCCTTTTTACGGGATTTGGACTGCAAATCACTGACAGTCACCTTAAACTGATCTGCAACGAAATCCCTGATGATTTCAAGGGTCAGCAGCCGGCTCCGCCCGATAATGTCGGCAATGACTTCCTTGACCATACCCAGATCAGGAACCATTTTAAGCAGGCTCGACTTGGCGCTGAGACCTGCAATAGCACTTTCAACCTGGCGAATATCTCCCTTCAAGTTCCCAGCCATGTACAGCATCAGCTCCTTTGAAAGTGGAAGGTTGCTATTTTCAGCCTTCCTCTTAATAATAAGGGACCTGGTCAGGACATCCGGCGGATTGATAGTCGTGATCAATCCAGCGGAAATCCTTGAACGAAACCCCATATCAATGTCGGGAATTTTCCTCGGAATCATCTTTCCGGTGAAAATCATCGTCTTGCCCGCATCAAGCAGTGCATCAACAGCCGCTGCCAGTTCTTCCTGCGTCTTGGGCTTACCTGCCAGGATATGAACGTCTTCAACAAGCAGCATATCACACTGATTATGGTACTTCGTCTTAAAATGATCCATTGTATTATTTTTGATGCTGCGAACCATTTCCGCTGTAAGCTGCTTGGCGGTCAGACAGCAAATACGTGTTGACGGTGCGTGATCGATCACATGGTGCGCCACAGCCTGTGTGAGATGGCTCTTTCCAAGACCGGTGCCGGCTTTGATATAAATACAGGGGCCGAACGATGTATCGCCCTTTGCCAGAGCATGGCAGGCTGAATGAGCAAGAATGTTCGATTCACCGACCATGAATTCCTCAAATGTATACCTGGGGTGAAGCATCGGAATCCTTGCTCTGCCGAAAGGCATGGCAGGCAAGGCGAGCTGTTCGGGCTTTTCTTCCGGACGGAATTGAATTTTCCCTCCGACCGTAAAGCGGATCTCCGGGTTTCCGTTACAGAACTTGGAGAGACTTTCCCGAATCGGGACGGAATACTTTTCAGATACCCAGGAACAAAAAAATTGGTCCGGACCCACAAGTTCCACAATCTGATCGTCAGCCCTGATGCATGAAAGTGGTTTAATCCAGAGGGAATATGTGCTTTCAGGAAGCATATTCTTCAATCTATCTTTGGTCTGTTCCCACAGCATAATCAAAAACCCCGCACATTTAGACAACCGCATTTTTAATTTGTAAAAAAGAAAGTTTGTTTATGGAGAAAAAAAACACTGCTACAGCCGGTATATTTAATTTCAGCAAATTTAAAAAACAGATTTCTATTTCGCCCTCGAAATATCATGCGTAATTTTTTAATTCAAAATCCATCCGACAGTCAAACCCGGTTTAAAAGGATTTTCAGAAACCTTTTCCATAAGTTTTCAACAGGACGGAAACCGGTGTCAGACAAGTAAGTAGCACCATGCCTCCCCTGAATGCCCTAATAAATAACCACTTACAAAATGAATGAAAAAATGTGCACAAATATATAGGGTTATGAAAATGACCATAACAGTTTCAACACTCCTTTCTCAAATGACAAGTCGCATTTTCCCCTAATTTCTCTTTATTCCTCTTAAATTCTCCAATTTTCAAAAATTCCCCTCCTGGACTTAATAACACTCTGAAATATAAAAGAAAAAATCTTGATTTATTTTTTTGATAAAAAAAAACAAATAAATCGTCCCTGACGTGCGGCGCGCTGCCTGATCGCCGGGAAGCCGGACTGCATCAAGGCTGCGGACATATCTTGCTGAAATATTGAAACTATTTTTTAGGAATAAATATTGCGTCAGCGTTTACGAAATTAGCAGTATAGAAAGAAAATCATGGAAATTCGGGGGAATAATCCGAATTTAAACTGGAATTGGCCTTACCTTTATTGTACGTTTTCTGAATTTTACAACGCTCTCCTTGCAGGTTTCGCAATTTAACCCGGACAAGCCTTCATCCTGAACATAAATCGCGACTTTTCACGAAAACATCAAAATTCGACCTGTGCAATTCATAATTCCTAAGCCGGCTTTGCCGAAAAAGGGTTCAAAGGTTCAGGGTTAGTCCTGAAACACGGCCTTTTTCAAAAAAAAAGCCGATTATTCGCTCATTTTGTCTGCTCTATCTGTTTGTTTTTGCGTCTTTATCAATCTTTTTTTGTGTAGGTTGTTGAATTATATCTTGAAATTTGATATAATGAACTTAAGGCTAACCGTAATCTTCCTTGAGAGCAAGGCTCAAGGCACCATTAAGAAGAACAAAATAACGGAGGGAAAAATGATGAAATCTTTAAAAAGGTATAAAACGAAATCACTGAAATACGGTCTGCTGTCAACGGCTCTTCTGGTTCCCATGATCATGTCGGGAGCCCAGACAGCCTCAGCCCTGGTATCCGGCAGCTGCGTAAGCTGCCATACAATGCATAACAGTCAAGACGGTGCGGATGTCAACGCTTCCGGTCCATTCGGTCAGCTGCTGAACAACAGTTGTGTCGGGTGTCATACCACGGCTACGAACGGCGGTGTGGATATCGGAGTCGGCGGCAACACTGTGCCGTACATTATTATAACCGGCGACACTGCGCCGAGCAGCCCAGACGCATATCTCCCGGGCGGATATATCCTGACCACAGGCGCTGATGCTACAAAACATAATGTCCTTGACGTCAATACAGGCCAGGACACAAACATGACCGACTTCGCTCCTCCGGGCTATGACACTACTCTCGGCACCAGCCTCGGTCTGCCCGCCACTACCGGAGCATGGACCCAGTTGACATGCGCCGGCAGCATGGGATGCCATGGAGACCATGCCGAATCTGATCAGTCTGCCGCAGTCAGAGGGATACATCATGACGCCAAGGCAGTAGGGTTCCGCGGGCTGGACGGCATAAACGGAATAGAGTCCGTGTCGTACGAATGGGGAACCGGCGCAGGCACTAATAACAGATACGCGGCAAAAGACGGCAACCTAAATTATACCTCCAAAACGACTATCAGTTATTTCTGTGGAGAGTGTCACGGGTTGTTTCACGGCAACAATGGCGATTCTGCCGATGGTACAACCAATTCAGGCGGCGCCTGGATTCGCCATCCGTCTGATTATGCCCTGGCTACGGCGGGAACAGGCCCGAGCGGGGATGCTTACAACGCTTTTCACGGAAACGCCCAGGTACCTGTCGGACTTGCCGCGGCAGAATCTGTCCTTTATATCAGTACAGACGGTGGAGCCGCTGGTATTGTGAATTCAAGCTCCGGCACCAGCACTGGAATCGTACTCTGCATATCCTGTCACTACTCGCACGGCTCCAGCCATACCGACATCCTGAGGTGGAATTACAGCGGCATGGACGCCGGAGGCGGGAGCGATACCACAGGATGCTTCGCCTGCCACTCAAAGAAGGATGGCGTTTAAGCCTTAGTCACAACAAACCGACAACCTTAATTCAACCCCTCCTTAATACGGAAAACCCACCCGCTTCGGGTGGGTTTTCTTATTTTTTAGCTCCTGTCCAGATATTAAGAGCCATTTTATACACATGGGATCTGGATTCGCCCAGGTCCTGTGCAATCCGCTGCACAGCGTCTTTCATCGACAGTTCGGACTGATCCCTGTACCAGAGCAGGAGTTCCGTAAGGTCGCCCTCTTCCGGGCCTTTTCTTTCCGCACCTTCAATGAGGATTGTGAATTCGCCTTTTATAAATCCCCTATTCAGAAGGTTGACCAGCACACCTGACAGAGGGCCTGTGATGGTTTCTTCATGGATTTTAGTTAGTTCCCTTGCAAGAAAAATATTGCGGTCACCAAGGGTTTCAATACAGTCCCTAAGACAACGCACAATCCTATGAGGCGATTCAAAAAAAACCAGGGTACACGGATTTTCCGACAAAGTTTTTAAAAATTTTACACGCTGGTTTCTGCGGGATGGCGGAAATCCCAGGAAAAGAAACCTTGTTGTGTCGAGACCTGAAATACTTAACGCAGCGGTCAATGCGGAGGGACCTGGAACCGGCGTTACTTTTATCCCGAGTTCTCGGGCCTTCCTTGCCAGGATTATGCCCGGGTCCGAGATGGCTGGAGTCCCTGCGTCTGAAACCATGGCAATATCTTCTCCGGCCCGCAATCTGTCCAGGAGTTTCTGCGCCTGGGCCGCCTCCCGGTCCTTGTGGTAACTGACAAGTGGAGTGTGTATGTCAAAATAAGATAAGAGTTTTCGCGTGTGGCGGGTGTCTTCGGATGCGATCAGATCAACTTCCTTTAAAATTCTTATTGTCCGTAAGGTGATGTCTTCCAGATTGCCGATTGGAGTAGCAACCATGTAAAGAGTGGCGGCTTTTTGTTCATCAGGGACAGGCGCCCGGCCGTATTTTTTCCGTGGACCGCGAACCAACTTTATCAGTCCCTGTCAGCAGGAAAAGAAAGGATGAATCTGGTAGATCCGGGACTGCTTTCGCAGAATATTTCTCCGCCTCTGGCAACCATTATCTGTTTAGCCAGATATAGTCCCAGGCCGGCATGGTTGGTTTTTGTGGTAAAGAAGGGGGCAAAGATCATCTCAATTTCGGATTCGGCAATTCCCGCGCCTGAATCCTGGACAGATATTATAAACCGGCCTTCACGACAAGCGGTTTCAATTATCACGGAGGGCTGTCCCTCAATAAATTCTTCGGCTTCTTCCGGTTGCGTATCAGCAGGTGATGGTTTTATTTCTTCCAGCGCGTTTTCAATAAGGGCAAAAAAGGCACAGTGAAGTTCCGGCTCAAAGCCGTTCAAAGGAGGAAGTTTATCGGCCAGCTTCAGTTCCTTTGTTACTTTATGCTTAAAAAAACTATCAGCGTGCAGGAGTTCCACTTCCTCACGAACCAATGTGTTGAGATCATATGGCCTTGACAGACCCGGTTCACGTATATCCGACAAAGGCTGGATGTTTCTCATTATATCCCGGCCGGTGCTGATTTTATCATAGACCTGACTCATCATTTGAGCCCGTTGTTTAAGCATGTCCTTGAGATTGATTGCATGTTCCCTGGCTGATTCATCCGGAAACGAGTCTAATAATTGCTGCAGCATGTCGTCGGCCTGGCCGTACATCAGGCCGGCCAATTCGGTTTGCATGGAAAAGACATGAATAATGCCGTTCAGGTTGTGAACCAGTCCCTTAAATAACCGACCGATCGCTGCATCACGGTACTGATTAATGTATGCCTCTTCCCAGGGATCCTTTTTTATTCGATGTTCGGTCATGGTTGATGATCTCGAAAAAAAAGTCTTAAATAATATTTTAGTACCTTAGTGGTAATTTTCTTGTTTTTTATACCCCTCAAGGGGGTACTGAAATGAGTGGCAAGAAATCAAAAGGGTGAAATATTTTTAAATAGTTACACGCAACTGTTAAGGTACTTATACCCCTCAGGGGGGTACTGAACAGAGTCCAGGACCTTTAAAAATTTCCAGTTTATCTGGGTTAGATAACTTTAAAGATTATTTAACACACCATACCAAAAAAAACAAAATTGAAAAGTTTTATTACAACAGGTTGTCAGGTTCACGGTCCAGAGATCCCGTCTCTTTATGAAAAAACCGTGAACCTATGAACCGTTGAACCTTAGTTACCATTATTCTTTTATAAATCTAAGCCCTGTTTCGCCGGGCGCGGTATCGATCAGGATGCTGTCACCTTCAGTGAATGACCCTTCAAGGATTTTCATGGCCAGTCCGTCCTGGACAAGCTTCCTGATTGCCCTTTTCAACGGCCGTGCGCCGAATGAGGGATCATAGCCGGCTTGAATGATAAACTCTCGGGCTGCATCAGTCATACGGATGGAAAACCCCTGTTCTGCAATACGCCCGGTCAAAAGAGTTATCTGTATGTCCACTATACGGGAGAGGTCTTCTTTTGAAAGCCTGTGAAATGTGATTGTCTCGTCAATCCTGTTCAAAAATTCCGGTTTGAAATACTGACGCAGCATGACACGCATCTGTTTCTCAAGTTCACCTTCATGGTTTTCACCCAATTCCATAATAATCCGGCTTCCGAGATTTGACGTCATGATGAGTATCGTGTTTTTGAAATCCACTGTCCTGCCCTGTCCGTCCGTCATTCGACCATCATCTAAAATCTGGAGCAGGACATTGAACACGTCCGGATGGGCCTTTTCAATCTCATCGAACAGGATAATGGAATATGGCCGCCGCCGCACGGCCTCGGTAAGATATCCTCCTTCCTCGTAGCCGATATATCCCGGGGGCGCGCCGATCAGCCGGGCTACAGAGTGCTTTTCCATGAATTCCGACATGTCAAGCCGGATCATTGCCTGCTCGCTGTCAAACAGGAATTCGGCCAGGCTTCTCGCCAGTTCCGTCTTCCCAACCCCTGTAGGTCCTAAAAAAATAAATGAACCTAAGGGCCTGTCCGGGTCCTGAAGGCCTGCTCTTGCCCGGCGAACCGTATTGGCTACAGACCGGATCGCCTCTTCCTGACCCACGACCCGCCGGGAAAGACTATCTTCGATATGAAGCAGTTTTTCCCGTTCACCCGTCAGCAGACGGTCGACCGGGATACCGGTCCATTTTGCAACCACGCCGGCCACATCTTCTTCAGACACTTCCTCCTTAAGCATCTGACGGTCTTTCTGGATTTCGGCAAGACGGTCATTTTTGGAAGCGAGTTCCTTTTCAAGGTCCTTGACCCTGCCGTAGCGAATTTCGGCAACTCTGGAGAGATCACCGAGACGCTGGGCCTGCTGCTCTTCCACCCCGGCCTCCTCGATATCCGATTTTATCTTTCGTATCTTGCCGATTATCTCACGTTCCAACAGCCAGTGGCCTTTCATACTGTTCAATGTCTCATTTACATCAGCCAGTTCGACCTCGAGTTTGACCAGCCTTTCTTTAGAATTTTTGTCGGTTTCGCGTCTTAGGGCCTCTCTCTCGATCTCGAGTTTTATCCGCTTACGGTCAACCTCGTCTATTTCAGTGGGCATACTGTCAATCTCGATCCGAAGCCGTGAAGCCGCCTCGTCAATTAAATCAATTGCCTTGTCCGGCAGAAAACGGCCGGTGATGTACCTGTTCGAAAGGGTTGCCGCAGCTACAGCGGCCGAATCCTTGATCCGTACACCATGATGAACCTCGTACTTTTCTTTGATTCCGCGGAGTATGGCAATGGTGTCCGAAACCGAAGGCTCCTGTACCAGAACCTGTTGAAAACGGCGTTCCAGGGCAGCATCTTTTTCAATATACTTATGATATTCATTCAACGTTGTTGCGCCTACGCAATGAAGTTCCCCGCGCGCAAGGGCGGGTTTAAGCATGTTTGAGGCGTCCATAGACCCTGCCGTAGCGCCGGCGCCTACCAAAGTATGAATTTCGTCAATAAAGAGAATGATCTCCCCCTCCCGTTTCTTAATCTCCTTAAGAACAGCTTTTAACCGATCTTCGAATTCGCCTCTATATTTTGCGCCCGCAATCAGAGCGCCCATGTCAAGGGCCAGCACCTGCTTACCGTGAAGTGTCTCCGGAATGTCCCCCATCACGATTCGCTGGGCCAGTCCTTCCACGATCGCGGTTTTTCCGACTCCAGGCTCGCCGATCAAGACCGGGTTGTTCTTGGTTCGACGCGAAAGAACTTGAATGACCCGCCGCACTTCATCGTCTCTGCCGATTACAGGGTCGATCTTTCCCTCTTTGGCAAGGTCGTTTAAATTTCCGGCATACTTATCCAGGGCCTGATACTTTTCCTCGGGATTCTGGTCCGTCACGCGCTGATTTCCGCGGATTACAACCAGGGCCTTTAAAAAGCCGTCCCGTGTAACTCCGTTTTTCTTAAGCAGGGATGCGGCCTTTGAATCGCCTTGATCGAGCAGGCCGAGAAAAAGATGTTCCTGGCTCACATACTCGTCATGCATTTCACCAGCAGCCTTAAAGGCAAATTCAAGTACCTTTTTTGCATGGGAAGAGAGGTAGATCTGGCCGAAACCACTGCCGCTGACCTTTGGCAACTGATCTAAAATCGTCTCGATCCCACTGGTGAGCCCACCCGGATCAACCCCGATTTTCTGCAACACAGGCACAATTACGCCGTCTGACTGGCGGATAAGCGCATGCAGGAGATGCTCAGGTAGAATTTCCTGGTGACCTTTGCTTTCAGCCAGTCCCTGGGCAGCCTGCAGAGACTCCTGTGATTTGAGTGTCAATTTGTCAAGCTGCATCGATATTTCCTCCGATTATTGATAAAAAATCTCTGAAAAAAACTCTTTTAAAACTGATAAGGTTGCGATTTTGAAAAGTCAAGCCGTGCGATTAAGAATTAGATAAGGGTCTGAACCCTGAACCTTGAACCATGAACTCTGAACCCTTTTCCGACAAAGCCGTCAATCACCGGCAAAGCGGATAGCGCGGACACGAATCACATCTGGATGGGCCTGGATTTCAGCCGGCACATTGTCCGGTACCCGGTTCTCTACATCAATGATGTTGTAGCCGACGGTTCCATTGCTCTCATTGAGATAGCCGGCAATATTTATTCCATGTGAACCGATTGTGTGAGAGGCAAAACCGATCATGCCCGGAACATCCCGGTTGATCATGATGAGCCGGGTGTGAACACTGTCCGAGAGGATCGACTCTGCTGTAGGAAAATTGACGCTACGATTAATGGCGCCGTATTCCAGATATGCCTTCATCTCCTTTACGGCCATGCTGGAACAGTGCTCTTCGGATTCTTCGGTGCTCGCGCCTAAGTGGGGTGTGGCAATCACCTTTGGATTGTTTAAAATGGAGGATATCGGAAAATCGGTAATATATGCGCTTAAACGGCTGGCATTAAGCGCTGAAATCACTGCATCATGATCAACGACAGGTCCGCGGGCGTAATTTACTAAAATTGTTCCTTCAGGCATCTGACGGATCAGCTCTTCATTTATATATCCCTTTGTTTTTTCATTAACAGGTATGTGCAGGCTCAAGATATCGGCCTTTTGCACCACTTCTCCGATTGACCGGGCAATTGTAACGGTTGGAGAGAGCATATGTATGTTTTCAATGGCTGGAAACGGGTCAAAACCAATAACCTTCATCCTCCGAAGGGTTCCTCCGTTTGCGACCCGGATGCCGATTTTTCCGAGACCCAGGACTCCAAGGGTTTTGCCTGCCAGTTCAAAACCGCGGAACAATGATTTCCGCTCTTCTATCCGGCGAGAGATCTCGTGGTCGGGAAATCCTGCAAGTCCTCCGCAGAAATCAATAGCCTGGTGAATATTTCGCGCAGCGAGCCCGAGCATTGTGAACACGAGTTCGGCAACGGCATTTGCATTTGCACCGGGCGTATTGAACACGCATATTCCCTGAGAAGTGGCCTTGTCGACCGTAATGTTGTTCACACCGGCTCCCGCCCTTGACACGGCAAGAAGTGAGGGGAAGTCGTCAGTATCAACCGGAGAACTCCTGACAATAATTCCATGAGGATCCTTTTCGTCAGGATCAACGCTGTAATGGTCGTCCAGAAGAGATAAACCTTCAGGAGCGATCTTGTTAAGCACCTTTATTCTGAATTTTTCCATGTTATCAGTCCTCGCTTAGGGTCCAAAAGTTCAGGGTTCAGGGTTCAGGGTTCAGGGTTCAGGGTTCAGGGTTCATCCCGGCAGAGTGCATTCCATGCACCATTGACAAGATTCGTGGAGGCGACTGGTTGAAATAATTGCCTGAAAAATGAATTTTCAGATTAAAGATTGTAAGAATCTATATATCAATATGCAATGTTTTCTTTCCTTATTTGAGCATCTATGCCCCCTTTGCCTTCTCCCGCCTTGATTCCCGTTTATTCTTGACGCCGGCAAGGGTGACATGTAATATCGGGCCATGAAACTAGAGAAAGGATTATTTATAAAAGAGATTAGGGACGGCGGGAATATAGAGGGGCTTTTTCTTGTAAAGGATGTGAGGCGGGCCGAGACCCGGACCGGAAGCCCGTATCTGATGCTAAACGTAATGGACCGCACAGGCGAAATGGCCGGCCGGGTATGGAATGATGCGGATAAATGGATGGCGGAATGCCGGCCGGGTGGGGTTGTGTTGCTGAAAGGGCGGGCCCAGGCATATAAAGGCGTATTGCAGCTCAAGATCAACACGTTAAAGGCGGCAGACGATTCAAACCTTGACATGACTGATTTTGTTCCCACTGCCCCTGGTGATATCAAAAGTATGGCTGCAGAGGTCATAAAGCTTGCAAAAACAGTTAAAAACCCGCATCTTCAGCAGCTTCTTCTCCTCTTTTTCAAAGATACCGGCTTTTTTGAAAATTTCAAAAAAGCGCCGGCCGCAAAATCTATGCATCACGCCTATATGGGCGGTCTGCTTGAGCATACTCTTGCGGTAACCAGACTGGCTGATAAGGTTTCGGTCTTTTATCCCGAGATTGACAGGTCGATTCTCATTGCCGGCGCGCTACTCCATGATATTGGAAAAATCCAGGAATTCGGATTTGACGTCTTTCCCTTTGATTACACGGTGAAGGGCCGGCTTGTCGGGCACCTTGTAATAGGTGTTGATATGGTCCAAGAGAAGATCAGAGAACTTCCGGATTTCCCCGAGGCACTTGGTGTCAGATTAAAGCACCTGATTTTGAGTCATCATGGTCGGTACGAATTCGGCTCCCCGGCCCTCCCCATGATGCGTGAGGCCTTTATCCTGCATTTCCTGGATGATCTGGACGCCAAGATAAATTATATCAACCGCCTGGGAGACCAGGCGCAGAATTCCGGTTACCAGTGGACGGAATACCAGAGAAATCTTGAACGATTTCTGTTCGTAAACGGTCGAGCATCCCAGGAGGAGCCCCAGAAAATCCAAGATCGGAAAAGCCCGGACATCACGGACAAGACAACCGGGCCCAGGCAGATGTCGTTCCTTAAATAAGGGCTCGCACAAAAATAACTTCACATTTTCATGCGCCGATCCATCCCGCATGACTGCGTTGCTCGTCGGTTAAATAGCCCTGCTATTCGCCCTCCTCGCGCCTTGCCATGCGGGTGCCTCAACACCTGAAAATGTAAATTTATTTTTGGGCGAACCCTAAGTAACCGTTCACGGTTCTCGGTTATACGGTTTGCGGTTGAAAAATACAGAAAGCAGAAAAAAAACTGCGAACCGTCAACCGTCAACTGTGAACTGTAAACGGTTTAAAATATGCATCTCAGTTTTAACTCCCTGATAGCTCAGGAAAGGGCAAAAAAACTTCTCAAAAAATCCTTTCACCGGGAAAAAATGAGCCATGCTTATCTTTTCAGGGGGCCTGCGGGTGTGGGCAAAAAGCGATGCGCGCTTACATTTGCCGCATATATCAACTGCCTTTCCCCAGTGGATCAGGATGTCTGCGGCAACTGTTCCTCCTGTATTAAATTCCGCTCAGGCAACCATCCGGATCTGCTTCTCATTCAGCCTGAAGGGATTCATGTCAAGATAAATCAGGTGCGCGAATTAAAGCACCGGTTAACCTATCCACCCTTTGAGGCCATGCACAGAGTAGTGCTGTTTGAGGATATCCACAACACCATGTGCCGTAAGGAAGTTGCAAACAGCCTGCTCAAGACCCTGGAAGAGCCTCCCGAAAACACGATCCTTATATTAACTGCCGATGAGGCGGGCGACATCCTTGCAACCATTGTTTCAAGGTGTCAGGTGATTCCCTTTCACGCCCTTCCTTATGACCTTGTTTCTAAAGCCCTTATGTTTAAAAACGAAATTTCGGAAGAGAATGCGGCCACTCTGGCTGCAGTGGCAGAGGGGAGCCTTGGAAGGGCAAAACTTCTATTGAAAAAAAATCTGCTTTCATTCAGACGTGAAATCGTGGAAAGGCTCTTAAGGCTATCTAAAGGCCGGCCTGAGTCCGTGGAAATTGTTTTTAATCTAGCCGAGACAGCGGCAAAACTTAAGGAAAATCTGTACGAACTCCTTGATCTCATCAAAGTCTGGCTCAGGGACCTGATTCTTCTTGCAACAGGCGCATCCGAATCCATGATCATAAGCCGTGACCTTTTTCCTTTTATGGAGGCCGCACAGAAACGGTGGAACCTGAAAGAACTTTCCGACAGACTTACTCTGATTGACAAGGCCGGAAAGCAGCTTGACCGAAACTGTAACCGTGCCCTGGTATGCGAAGCGCTTTTCTTCGGCTTGCTGTAAACGTTCACACGGTTAATTAATTATTTTCTAATGATGGGATAAAGAACAATTTGATGGTATATTATATAGTTTTACCGAGATTAAACTATTGACAACTTTTCTGAATTCCCGCCTTCGCGGGAATGACATATAAAATATACAACCAGCGTACTTACTGATTTTACAGCAAAAAATCATGCTTGACACTTCGATGGAAAAACAAGACCGGTCCGACCAGAAACCGGATAGGTGGTACATGATCCGGTTCCGCGAGAATGAGCACATCTCCTGCGCCTCTTCACGCATCCGGAATCTAAAAATTGACGAAGTTGTGATGGCGCAGACCGGCCATGGCCTGGAGCCGGCCCGAATCATTAATTTCGGACTCCAGTTACCTGAGGATGATGGCGGTAAGACAAAAGCCCTGTATTCAGTGACCAGGAGAGGCACAAGAGAAGAAATTGCCAAGTACGATCAACTGGTAGTCCGGGAAAAGGAAGCATTTTATCTCTGCCGGAAGCTGATTAAAAAATTTGAGCTTCTAATGAAACTCATCAAAGTTGAGCGATTTTTTAACGGCAGTAAGATCATTTTTTACTTTACATCAGATATCCGTGTGGATTTCAGGGAACTCGTAAAGACCCTGGTTCAAGAATTCCGTACCAAGGTAGAAATGCGGCAGATCGGCGTGCGTCATGAGACCAAAATGATAGGAGGGCTTGGATGCTGCGGTCGTGAATTGTGCTGTTCCTCTTTTATAAAAAAATTCACTCCTGTCTCCATCAAGATGGCCAAAGAGCAAAATCTTCCGTTGAATCCCGCCAAAATTTCAGGCATCTGCAACCGTCTGCTCTGCTGCCTCAGCTATGAGTATGATGTCTACCATAAGGCCAAAAAACATATGCCGAGAATAGGCAAAAATATTGCACTGGATGAGCAGAATTACAAGGTCCTGCAGCATAATGTGGTGCAGGGGCTGATCAAGGTAGTCAATATTGAGGACAGGAACAAAACGCTTGTTCTGACCCACAAGGATTGGGAAAGGGCAGTCGTAATAACCGGCAAGCCCCGAAAATTGCAGAAAAAGGATCCTAAAAAAGATAAATCATGAGCGTCTACATCACTACACCCATCTTCTATGTCAATGCCCAACCTCACCTGGGACACGCCTACACGACCATTGTTGCGGACACAATGAGCCGATTTTGGCGCTTATGCGGTGAAGACGTTCGTTTCCAGACAGGCACTGACGAACACGGTGACAAAATCGCCCAGGCTGCACAGGATTCCGACCAGTCTCCCAAGGAGTTTGCCGATAGGATCAGCGGGATGTTCCGTGAGACCTGGCCGATTCTTTCGATCAAACCTGATAATTTTATCCGAACCACGGACAAGGCGCATATAAAGCTGGTACAGACCATTCTTCAAAAAATCTATGATAACGATGACTTCTATTTCAGCGAATATTCCGGCCGTTACTGCAAGGGCTGCGAGAGATTTATGACTGAAAAAGAACTGGTTGACGGCAAATGTCCTGATCACAAAATCGTTCCCGAAGAGATCAGTGAACAGAACTATTTCTTCCGGATGAGTAAATATCAGGATTGGCTCATTAACCACATTAAGAGCAATCCTGAATTCATCACCCCGGCCCGTTACAAAAACGAGGCGCTTTCTTTTCTAAAAGAGCCGTTGGAGGATTTGTGTATCTCAAGACCGACCAGCAGGCTTACCTGGGGAATTCCCCTGCCGTTTGACGACCGTTTTGTCACCTATGTCTGGTTTGATGCCCTTATCAATTACCTTGCAGGCATCGGTTACCCGGACGGACCCGATTTTTCACGATACTGGGATAATGCGGAGCACGTGATTGCAAAGGACATCCTGAAACCGCATGCTATCTACTGGCCCACAATGCTTAAGGCCATGGGTCTTGCTCCGTATAAGCGTCTGCACGTACACGGTTATTGGAACATAAACAATGCCAAGATGTCGAAATCATTAGGCAATGTGATACGGCCGGCCGGCCTGGTTGAAAAATTCGGACCAGACACGACTAGATATTTCCTGCTTCGTGAAATGTCGTTCGGTCTTGACGCCTCTTTTTCGGAAACAGCCGTGACCGCGCGACGAAATTCCGACCTGGCAAACGATCTCGGCAATCTCTTGAGCCGCTCAATGACGATGCTCGACAAATTTGCAGGCGCCGAGATTCCGTCCCCAGGCGAGGCAACGGCCATTGACAGGGAACTGGCTGATACTGCTGCCGCCATGCCCGCTGAGTTCAGCAGACACATGAAAAAGTGGGACTTTAATCGTGCCCTGCAATCGGTCTGGAAACTCATCAGCCGTGCGAATAAGTACATTGTGACCACCGAACCGTGGTGCCTTGCAAAAGACCCGGTAAATGCCCAAAGACTGGATACTGTTCTGTATCATCTTTTTGAGACCTTAAGGCTTATCAATCTGGTCCTGTATCCGATAATGCCGGAAACAGCGCTGAAGATGGCAACAGCGTTAGGGACCGACTCGCAGCCGGATCTGAATTCCCAGGCTAAGTGGGGCATTCTTAAGCCCGGAACCACCGTCAATGCCGGACCTCCCCTGTTTCCGCGTCTGGATACCGGGGAAAAAGGCGGGGATAAAAAGAAAAGAGAAAAAGGCATCAAGCCGGTCGACAAAAACAAGAAAAAATCCAGGAATCAACCCGGTCCGGATGATGAGGGTTTGATCACATTTGACGAGTTCAAACGGCTTGATCTCCGGGTTGGTGAGATCGTGGCCGCGGAAAAAATAAAAAAATCCGACCGGCTATTGAAACTGACCGTAAAGGCCCCTGAGGAAAGGACGGTTGTGGCGGGAATTGCCGAGTTTTACGAACCTCGGGATGTGGTCGGCAGGCAGGTTATTATTGTAGCCAATCTTAAACCGGTAAAACTCATGGGCACGACTTCCCATGGAATGATCCTGGCTGCAAAAGACGGGGACAGACTGGTTCTTTCAGCTATCTCTAATCCCGTTCAACCCGGAAGCGAAATCTCATGACGCATCACACCTCGTGTAACGATTCAGATGCCTTTTTTCGTATTATTGAACAACAGGCCCGACACTACCCTGTGGAAACGAGAAGGATAACCGGGAAAAATAAAAGTTTCCGCGGCCTGTTGTTGCTTTATAACGGATTATCCGGGCCGGAAAGAGAGAAGATTCCGACCAGGATTGCGGGAATGAGTGTCGCTGAATTCGGCAGGGCGAAAGAGGAAAACGATGACCAAATCCGCCATGCTCCGGTAACGCAGGAAGATAATTCGTGTCAGGTCACAATAGAGGAACGGACACAGCTTTTCAGATTCTTACAATCTTCAACCTGAAGTCCATCTCTTAGATTTAAAGGGACTACCGAAAGTTGAGTTATGTATAAAAGTAAAACTAAAACCACCTCTCCGAAGACAATTTGCATCAGCAGCGGCAAGGGAGGGGTGGGCAAAACCTTTATCGCAATCAATCTGGCAGTAGCGCTGGCTAAGAACTCAAGGAAAGTTCTTCTGATTGATGGTGATCTAGGCCTTGCCAATGTTGATGTGGCCCTCGGACTTAACGTCCGCCATACAATTCGGGAAACACTGGAACTGGGCAAAAACCCCTTAAATCTCCTTGTTGAGATTATACCCGGATTTCACGTACTGCCGGCAAGTTCCGGCGTGCCTGAGATGGCCAATCTCTCATTTGAGAAACAGGTCTTCCTGACAAATACACTTGAGGACATTATCGACCAATTTGATTATGTACTCGTGGATTCCGCAGCCGGCATCGGCGGATCTGTGCTCTGGTTCAACGACTGGTCCCAGGAGAATATCATTATTCTGTCACCGGATCCAACTTCAATGACCGATGCATACGCCCTTATTAAAATCCTTTATTCCCGGTACGGAAAAAAACGGTTCAATCTCGTCATAAACAATGTAAAAAGCAAAAAGGAAGGCCGCGAGGTGTTTGCCAACATAAAGGCAGTGCTTGAAAAATTCTTAAAAATTAAACCGGATTTTCTTGGCTCTCTTCCCAAGGACAACAATGTAGTCAAGGCAATCAGAAATCAGAAGCCTTTTCTTATTTCATATCCGGATTCTCACGCCGGTATAGCAATAATTGAAATAGCAAACAGGATTTAAGAGTAAGGAGTTATATATTATGTTTGTAATATCAAATTTTTTAAGCGCCTTTGCCACACTTGTTGATTTCATACTGACAGCCTACATGTGGATCGTCATCGGCCGAGCCATAATTTCGTGGGTCAACCCGGACCCGTATAACCCGATCGTACGTTTTTTGCGGGAAGTGACCGATCCGGTCCTTTTCAGAATCAGAAGGATACTCCCCCTGCAAGGCGGAGGAATCGATTTTACTCCTATGATTCTTATCATGGCCATAATTTTCCTAAGAAGTTTTCTTGTCCCGACCTTGCAGCGATTGGCCCTTACACTCGGGTAACGATTCGTTCAATAAGGGCTCACTCAAAAATAAATTAGTGCCTTAGTGGTAATTTTCTTGTTTTTTGTGGCAGAAAAACTCCGAAGTTATATGTGACGCCTGTGGTGCCACATGTTTTAAGGCACTTATCCAGGACCTTTAAAAATTTCCAGTTTATCTGGGTTAGTAGAGATGAGGTGTAAGATGGACATTTTGAGAAGTGATCTGATTGCATAATTGAAGATCGCTTTTCAAAATGTCCATATTGCGCCTCAGAACCCTAAGTTATTTTTTGAACGAGCCCTAAGGAGAAAACCCCATGCCGTTGACAGCAGAAGATATTCAGGCCCAGCAATTTCATGTGCGATTTCGTGGTTTCGATGTTGAAGATGTGGATGCCTTTCTGGAACGGGTTGCTGAAGATTTTCTTATCCTTACCGAAAAAAATCAACAATTAAAGGAACAGGTAAAGAACCTGTCAAAAGAGATTGATTCGTTCAAGACCCGGGAAAGGACATTTCAGGATGCCATCCTGACGGCGCAGAAAATTGCCGATGAAATGAAAAAAAACAGCCGAGAGGAGGCTGATACAGTATTAACCAAGGCCCGTGATGAGGCTGATGAAATATTGACCCAGGCCCGTGTCGAAGCGCGACAGATCGAGGAAGATGCCAATGCAGAAATCACGCTCCTTGAGTCGAATCTGGACAGGTTGAAGGGTGACAAGGCCAGGATCGTTGATGAGTTGCGCAGTTTTCTGAAGGAAAATCTGAAAAATTTAGAAAATGAAAAACCCCTGCGCAGCAGACTTGAGGAGCTTCCTCCGGATGCCCCGAAAGAACTCCCGGCAGCAGAGGAACCGGAAATTCACAATGCAGGAGCAACTGAATCTGCAGAGCCGGAAAAAGCCGAAGATGATCTGTCGGATCTTTATGAAAAGATTGACCTTGACGATATGGAATCGCCCTCCCACCAGATTCCTGAACATCAAGATCCGAAACAGAGCGGACAGACCTTCCCTGCTATGGGGGGCATGGGAGAGGATTTCGATCAATCCGGTCCGAAAACAGATCTGAATCTTGACGGCGAAATGACTTTTTCCCTGGATGATCCCCTTGACGACAGTGAACCTTCCGTAGTTATCGACAAGGAGTAGAGACGTATACTTCCTTCTAAGTAACAGTTAAGAGCCTAATGTTGTAAAAATATTGTCCAAACAGTCGGTTAGGCGCGTTCATCTTTTCGTGTTACTTTTAAAATAGAGGCCGGTGCCCGGTTATTTCGCTTAGTATTTACAGTTACATGACATACCTGAAAGAGGAAAACAACGGCAAGATCTCACTTTCCGTACATGTTCAACCCAAGGCCGCTCATAATCGGATTGACGGACTGCATGGAGACAGGATCAAACTCCGGATAACAGCTCCTCCGGTGGATGGAAAGGCCAATACCGCTGTCATCGGTTTTGTTGCCAAACTTTTTAACATACCCAAATCCGCAGTATTTATCAAAAGCGGCAAACAGAGCCGGGACAAAAAGCTTTCGCTTTCAGGCATCTCAATGGATAAGGCAAGGAAAATCATTGAAACCGATCTGTGGCCATCATAATTTAAACCTATGGAAAAATATTCCCTAAAAAGGCTTCTTGACCGATCGGCGTCCAGTGAGGGTATGGCCCTTATGATTATGGCAATAATTGTAGGGGGGTGCACTGGACTTGCCGCAGTACTTTTCATACGGTTGATTGCCTTTATTCAGTATGTGACCTATTCCGGATCAGAAACGCTTTTTCCTTTTCTGGGGCGGTTCTGGTTTGTCATTATCCCTGTGTTTGGAGCCCTGATTGTCGGTCCCATTATCACGCATTTTGCCATAGAGGCAAAGGGGCACGGCGTTCCCGAGGTTATGCAGGCCCTGATTCTGCGAGGAGGCAGGATTCGGGCAAGGGTTGCCGCGGCAAAAATCGCCGCATCTGCCATCTGTATCGGTACGGGCGGTTCAGCCGGTCGGGAAGGGCCTATTGTTCAGGTAGGCTCTGCATTGGGGTCTAGTATGGGCCAGTGGCTGGGTCTGTCGGATAATCGGATTAAAAACCTGGTTGCCTGTGGCGCTGCGGCCGGTATTGCCGCCACATTCAATGCCCCGATTGCAGGAGTAATTTTTGCCATGGAAGTACTGATAAGCGGATTTCAAATTTCCGTTATCGGCAATGTAGTCATCGCTTCCGTGTCGGCCAGTATTGTCAGCCGGATCTTTCTAGGGGCGCGTCCCGCCTTTGAAGTCCCCAATTATATAATGAGTTCGTCGTGGGAAATTATTCTGTATATGATACTGGGGATCTTTGCCGCACTGACCGGCATCATGTTCATCAGGATGCTGAATACATTTGAAAACCTTTTTGATAACTGGAAATTTCCTCAGACATTCAAACCGGCCGTCGGCGCTTTGCTTCTGGGTATTACGGCCTTTGCCTACCCTCATATGGGTGGACCGATGTCGGTGTCTGCCGAAGATATGCGGTTGGGAATACCGTTGATCGAAAACATTCCTCATGTATTTGGTTCAGGTTTCTCGTTTCTTGCTGAAGTTCTGAAAGGCAATGCGCCTTTCTGGCTCCTGGTTATCCTGATTTTTTTAAAGCCGCTGGCCACTTCATTTACTCTAGGTTCGGGCAATTCCGGAGGAGTCTTTGCCCCGGCGCTTTTTACCGGGGCTGTGCTGGGAGGAGCCTTTGGATATGCCGCCAATGCATTTTTCCCCGGCATTGCCGGAAATATCGGAGCCTATGCACTGGTCGGCATGGCCGCTGTTTTTGCGGCTGCCGCACATGCCCCGCTTACATCCATGCTTATTGTTTTTGAGATGAGCAATGACTACCACCTGATTTTACCCCTCATGGCCGCATGCATGGTGGCATCATGTATTGCCCAGCGGCTGCAGCCTGATTCCATCTATACGATCAAACTGACCAAGAAAGGTATTCATTTTGAACAGGGCCATGACCTTGACATTATGCAAAGCGTCATGGTTGAGGAAGTCATGAATCAGTCGCCGGTAACCCTTCATAAGGACCAGCCCCTGGCAGATATTTATCGATCGATTCAGGAAACGCATTTTCAGGGTTTTCCCGTCATGTCCAATAATGAAGATCTTTATGGTATTGTCACTCTTCAGGATGTTGAACTTATACTTTCATCAAAAGACGTAACAGTCAAGGACCTGAGGATATCGGATATAACCTCGACACCTCCGACAACCGTCTATCCTGATGAACCAATATGGGCGGCCATTCAAAAAATGGCGCCCAGGGATCTTGCCAGACTTCCTGTTATTTCCAGGCATGGGGAAAATAAGATGCTCGGTCTTATCAGCCGAAGTGACATCCTGAAGGCATATAATGTTGGACTCATACGGAAACGACAGGCCCAGTTCCATCAGGAACAAATGACTCTTCGTAATGTGAGTGGCGTAAAATTCCTGGATTTTTGTGTGCTCTCCTCATGCTCCCTTACAGGAAAACGACTGTCTGACACCGGTCTGCCTTCAAATATCAAAATTGTTTCAATTGAACATGCAGGCACTATGTTGATACCAAACGGCGATACGGTTATCCAGGCCGGCGATCGAATCACTATCATCTGTACATCAGACAAGATTCAGAATGTGCGGGATTATTTTGAGCCGAGATAATTACAAACATTAAAAAAACTAACGAGTATTGCAGTTAGGGTCTGGAAAGAAATAACTTGGGTAATTCCGATCCGAAATGTGTTGCAGATTTAGTCGGTTTGATATTCACGAAACCGCAAGCGTAGCAGGGCTACGGTGAGGATTTCGGGGATGTCAAACCGGCTAAAGGTGTGATACAGTTCGGAAACGGAAAATCCAAGTTATTTCTTTCCAGACCCTTAGCATGGTTTGACCTATATCATTGAACTGGATATTCGATATAGGCCGGAGCGATAAATAAAAAAATGTGAAGCAACGACCGCTGGAGCTTTAACGGGTTTACGGTTGACAGTTTACAGTCGACGCAAAGCTATTATTTGCAGCTTTGTTGAACCGTAAACCGTCATCCGTCAACTATTACCGGATATGTTGAGGTTGCTACCATAACTCCTGTTTTCATTGTCCTTATATCGAATATCCAGACATTGACATGATTCGTTGAAAATGGTAATTACAGACATATAATGACGGTCAGAGGACTAAAAAAACCTGAACACATATTTAAGGTAACCGTTCAGAGGGGCCCCATATTTTGCAGACTCCTTAAGACTGTAATCGTTCTCAGGCGCTCCATATGGGCGTTAGCAGTGCGGCTCACTATATAAGTAATATGTGAGCCGGACTGATCACGTTCAGATGGAGGGCCTGTGAACGATTACTATTTAAGAGTAATGGAGGGATGGCCGAGTGGTTTAAGGCGGCGGTCTTGAAAACCGTTGAACGAAAGTTCCGTGGGTTCGAATCCTACTCCCTCCGCCATAGGAAAAGCCAAAGTAACCGATCACGGGGGTAGCAAAAACCCTGCCGGATCGCAAATCACTTACGAACAACCATCCTTTTGGGAGAGATGACCGAGCGGCTGAAGGTGCTCGCCTGCTAAGCGAGTGTGGGGGTTATACTCCACCGAGGGTTCGAATCCCTCTCTCTCCGCCATTAAACTTAATGAGTCCAGTGGATTACTGCTGGGCTCATTTTTTTTATTTCCGGGTGTTGCTGTAAGGGATGTGGAAATAAATAACTTACCCATATAGCGCTCAGATTTAGGTCAGGTTCGATTAAGTAATCACTTTTAAAACCGCAGGCATAGCCGGGCTACGTTGAGGATTTTAAAAATGGTTACTTGATCGAAGATGGCCTGAAGATGGGATGGGAGATGGGTAAGTTATTTATTTCCACATCCCTAATAACAAGCAGGAACATATGATCTTGAGAAAGTCTCGTATCTTGACGATTTCGGTGTTGCCATGCCGGCAGCTTTAAATTAAATTTTCAGTTTTTAAAAAGCTGTTAGCAATTAGCTTTTAGTTCAGGGATTTCAGGCAGAGCGGTCTCTTCAAGGCAGTCTTTCCGCATTATACCAAATTTCCCGCCACATATATCCTGTCAGGCTCGGTGGATGGTTTTTTGGAATGAGATAATGAAAATGGGTGGGAAGCCGTTCTCGCGTTGACTGTCACGTTGCAGGACAAAAAAGTAACTGATGTGAACGAGCGTATTTTGTTGCACAAGAATTTCAGGACCCGGCAGGTCTATACGGACCGGAATCCACAAGCCCTTACCGAGGCAATGAGCCGAGCCACGGCCGAGATCTCGGGAAAGATAATCAGAGAAGTTGCAACGGCTCTAAAAAACCGGCTGGATGACTCCTGAGACATGAACGTTCACCAATGGTAAAAAAGGTTAAAAACACTTTGCCGTGTAAGCATTTACTTCCGTTGATTGCGGTTCAAGGTTCCACTCAAATAAACCTTGAACCTTTGAACCTTGAACCCGGGGAACCCATGACATTGATAAAATCAAATGTCATCGACTACCAGGAGGGAGAGTTAAGATGAAAGGAAAACTCAGCAAAGAAAGCAGTGTCACAGTTTCACAGGTTATACAGCCCCATGATGTTAATCCGGCGGGCAAGGTTGACGGCGGGGTTATCATGAAATACATCGACAATGCTGCAAGCGTGGTAGCCGTCAGGCATGCCGGCAAAGAGGTAGTCACAACAGAAATTGACCAGCTTAATTTCTATAATCCCGTCTATCTCGGTAATCTTCTGACACTTAAAGCGAGACTTAATTATGCGGGCAAGACTTCCATGGAAATCGGAGTACGTGTCGAGGCTGAGAATTTAATAACAGGCCGGATTACTCATATAGCATCCGCATATCTTACTTTTGTCGCTCTCACTCCAACCGGAAAGCCCGATGAAGTCCCACCGCTGATTCTTCTGTCGGATGATGAAAACAGGCGGTCGGATGAAGCGGTAGAGCGAAGAAAAAGAAGACTTGAGGCAAGGGAGAAGGAAATTGATCGTCAGAAACATTGGACCGCATCACAACAGAAAAAGTAACCGTTCACAATGAACCGTGAACCGTGAACGGTTACAAGGGTTGTAAGGTTTGGTGTAATGGATACGGAGTTTTTTCTAGCAGGGGATATCGGGGGCACAAAAACCACTCTGGCGCTGTTTGCAAAAGGTGTAGCCTTAAATGGGCCGTTGGCCAGAATTACACTGCAAAGTCGGAATTATTCCGGACTGGAAGTAATATTGGATGAATTTTTGTCCCATACGGATTTTGATGTAAAGGAGGCATGTTTTGGTGTTGCAGGTCCGGTTGTGTCCGGCCGTGCCAGGATAAGCAACCTTCCATGGGTAATAGATAAAAAAAAGCTGATGCAGGCTTTTGGATTTTCATGCGTCACGATCGTGAACGATCTTACGACCATAGCCAATTCCATTCCACTGCTCATACCTGACGACCTGCACACGCTGAATAAAGGTGATGCCGTAAAACAAGGCGCTGTTGCAGTCATTGCACCAGGTACAGGGCTTGGAGAGGCTTTTCTTTCATGGAGTGGGGAGCGATATCTGGTCTTTGCTTCAGAGGGTGGACACACGGATTTTGCGCCCACAAATAATCTTGAATCCGATTTGCTTGGATTTATGAAATCACGATTCGATCACGTGAGTTATGAACGACTTTGCTCCGGAATAGGATTTCCAAATATCTATACGTTCCTCAAGGAAAACGAATATGGTGCTGAACCGGCCTGGCTGGCAAAACGATTGGCCGGAGCCGATGATCCTGTGCCGATCATAATTGACGCCGCATTAGATGATAAAAACCCGTGTGGACTCTGTAAGGCCGCATTAAATACCTTTGTGTCGATCCTGGGGGCTGAGGCTGGAAATCTTGCACTTAAAACTTTTTCCGTGGGCGGCGTCTACCTGGGCGGCGGCATTCCTCCCAGGATACTCTCTACACTCAAAACCGGCCTTTTTATGAAGGCCTTTACCCGAAAAGGCCGCATGTCCGGTCTGCTTGAAAACATGCCGGTTCACGTCATCGTAAACCCTGACGCACCATTAATCGGGGCTGTTGCATTAAGGAGAAAGGTGAAAGGTGAAGGGTAATTGAATCTAACCGAAACAGAGGCCGCAATTCGGACACGTCATATCCGACGTTGGTGTGAATCCGTGTCCGCAGGCCGGGCAAATTGTTTCCGCTGCATGAGGGTTGAAAACCGCATCATCAAGGCTTGTGTCATGGTGTCCAAGGGCAGTTGCCTTGTCGTAGTCCAGATTCAGAATTTCCATTGCATCGTAAGCATCTTCCTGCCTGACCAATAGACGAAAATTGCTGGGGCAGCATCCGCCTCCGCAGGATTTTCCATCCCCGACCATCAGTGTTCCGATCCTGGCCGCGGCAAGCAATTTTTCAAAATGTTTCATGTTTGACAGAGGGCCGCCCTGAATAGTCACAAGGTTATCCTCATTGGTGATTTCACCCTGTCTGCTCTCGATCTGTTGTTGCGTGATCTTTTCCTGTTCAAGTTTTTCGCGGCCGGTTATCAAGGTGATTTCACACGTCGCACACATCTCAATGTGCGACAGATATTCATCCCCGCATTTGGGGCAATATTTCAGTTCCGGATCAATCATGG
>JAYEJK010000344.1:0-2354 GCA_034660535.1 Thermodesulfobacteriota bacterium
ACTCCAGCGCCTGTTTGCTCAGATCGTAAATTTTTGAAATGGGGCCTTCTTCCATACTCTCTGATCCGGCGACGCCTTCGTCAAAGGCCCTTCCGGATCCCAGGCCGTGCCCCTTAACCACAACAATAAAAGACCCTGAAGGGCTTAAGGCAAGGAAGGCGTTTTCTGAATTCAGCCGGGACCTTAAAATGATCGATACCGGTCCGTCGGCAGATGCGTCAGAGGCTCACAACCAAATTTCCGAGGCCCTGCGGGAATACCTGGGCAAAAAATTCATGCTCACAGCCGGCGCCATCACGTATCAGGACGTTGCCGAACTACTCACAAAAAGCGGTGTCACTCCTGACACCGTAACCTCTCTAAAGCACATCCTTGACCAGTGCGAGGCCCACCGTTTCGCCGGCAATACCGTCACCCGGGGAGACTTAAGCAATTTACTCGCCGACGCTCTCGAAACAGCAGGTCGGATCGAACAGCAACTGAAGTGAGACTGTGAAAGTGCGAATGCTCCCCGGCCAAGTATGATGACTCGTTAGTAACCCAGTTTTTGAAATTCTGTCGGATAGCAGGAAGGTTTTGCCCGAGTGCGTTGCCCTGACTGTGGTCATGAATTCATTTTGTCGTTTTCATGCCGTGGTCGGCGGTTTTGCCCATCATGTCACGTCCAAGGCAGACTTGAGATCGCTTGCCGAAATCTTCCGTGCCAATGTTCGCAAATTATGTAGTTTTTATCTATCTAAATGGGATCGGAGTTTGCTTTTTCTCCCTCCGGGCCAATTGCTGAAAAAGCAATTACTTATCATCGAGATCAGGAGGTCTGACCTTGTACACACTTTTTTTCCGATAGTCGAACCGTCTGGCACACTATGCCTGATCGCAAAGTTCGCTGCTTCTACATATGCCCAGGACAAATTTTTTTAGACAAGTGCATCAATGGAAAGAATCTGTAAGGATGGAATTTCAGGCAGTCTGATATCATTGGTGAAAAAATGGGTTGCGCCTGCGTTTAATGCAGCGCTTATCTGAATCGCATCTGGTGTGCGGATATTATGGGTAGCCCTGAGCTGGGCTGCCTGTTCCGCAATGGCATTTGAAACTTCCAAAGTCATCAGTCTTGAATTAAGTAAGATGTCTCGGTATTCTGTTGCCAGTTCTCTGTTATTGCTGCGTAATGGATGCACCAGCACTTCCAGTAAGGTCACGGTTGAAGTGACAACTATGAAATCACCTCTGTCCATTGCTTCAAAGAAAAACCGTACAATTTCAATATAAGCGGGGTTTTCTTCAATAAAATAAATCAGCGGCGCAGTATCAAGACCAACCGTTTTCTCCCGTAGAACGTTTATCCATTCCACGATGATCTTTCCTCATCAATATACGCTTTTATATTAAGCCCCTTCCAGATATCCTTGCCTTTTCCTTTAAGTTCCATAATGCTGCGGGGTCGTACTCCGCTTGTCTTTTTGCGAATCAGCGTTGCCATTTCTTCTAAAAGACGAAGTTGGTCTGATAAATTTAATGTTTTTATCTCGGATATGACTTGGTTATAGTTTGCTTCCGGCATGATCCGTCTCCCGTCTTAAATATGTTCATTTTTTTCTGTTAAAAGGTTGAGCATTTTTTGTAAGCATGGCATCAAGTACGTTGATAACAGTTTCTTTTTCTTTGCCGTCCAAAGAATCCAGCAATCTGATTTTATCAGCAAAAGATTGATCCTGAATCCTTATCTCTTCTGCTTCATTATCAGTATCGCTAAGCAGATAGTTAGCGCCTACCTGAAGTGTGTCAGCCAGTTTTTTTAAAACTTCAATAGAAGGCTGGTATCTTCCATTTTCCAATCGGCTGAGGTGTGCAGTCCAGATATATTACTTGTTTTTATTATATACACTTTCATCAAAAAATCAAAGAAAGTTTACGCAAGCGCACTTTTTGAATTGACAGATATAAAGGGGACATCCTGTCGAGGGAACCTTGGGGACGGGTTGCGGGTTGCGGGACGGGTTGCGGGGGTTGCGGGACGTTCCTTGATATATTGACAAGTCGAACAATTTATGTCATAAGAGATATATGCCACGCAGATCAAGAATAGATGCGCCTGGGGCGTTACATCATATTATTGTTAGAGGCATTGAAAGGAAAACCATTTTTAAGGATGATGCCGATAGAGATAATTTTTTAGAACGCTTGCAAAATATCTTAACAGATAGCAACACATCATGTTATCATCTCTTGTCACGGAACGCCACTCAACTCTACGATTTTTTCATAATTTCCCATTGATCTCCACATCGAATCTGCTGACTTCCCCCTTCCACCCCACTGGCTGTCGATCTACCCACAAATTCATTAACCAC
>JAYEJK010000345.1:0-2352 GCA_034660535.1 Thermodesulfobacteriota bacterium
AAGCGCTGTCAAATAGTTATAATTCAGAGGTTTTAGTGCCTTAGTGGTAATTTTCTTGTTTTTTGTGGCAGAAAAACTCTGAAGTTATATGTGACGCCTGCGGTGCTACATGTTTTAAGGCACTTATACCCCTCAGGGGGGTACTGAACAGAGTCCAGGACCTTTTAAAATTTCCAGTTTATCTGGGTTAGCTATTTTTCGGCATCAAGCCGAATATTTACGAGTAGATCGGATAATCCTATGCAACAGACTGCAATATCAATTGACAATGCTGAACTCGATTTTGAGTCGGCCCGGGACATCGCGTTAAAAATTGCCGGGAAAGAAAATCCAGACCCGTTTCTGATATCCTGGTGTGACAAAAAGAACAATATTCATTCGCCGGCCAGTGTGAAATGTGAAATTAAGGGTAAACCTGGTTGGGAAGTGTATGGAGAGAACCACGGAGGCAGACTCCGGATCAGTATTAACAGCGATGAGTATGTTTTTATTTACGGCTGACACATCTGAATGTAACCGATCACGGTGTAGCAAAAGCCCTGCCAGTTAACCCCCCTACATCGGCGTTATTGGTAGATACTTCGGCTGCCAGCGCATTTTGTCAATCAGGGTTTGCAACCGCTCCGGATCATTGTTGTGCTGAAAGGTACTAAAAGCGCACAAACGACCGATATTTTTCCTGATGGCGGTATGTCCAACTGAAAAGGCCACCCTCCGGCTTACTTCCCGAAGCGCTTCCAAGGGCGGCATGAGAATTCCTTTTTTCAGGTCGGCCGCGGCAACATGGTTGGAAACAGCCGTGGCGGAAGCGGTAAAAAATTCCGGCAGCACCTCCCTGACTCCGGATGCAATAACCCCCAGGCCCACACCTGGAAAGGCAAATACATTATTACACTGCCCGATTCTTATCTTTTTGCCCTCGAATGAGACCGGATCAAATGGGCTTCCAGTGGCAACCAATGCCCGGCCTGACGTCCATTTGTAGAGATCATCCGGCGTTGCCTCCGCCCTGGAGGTGGGGTTGCTGAGCGGCAAAATGACCGGTCGGTCCGTGTTAGCCGTCATGGCCCGGGCCACCTCTTGAGTAAAGTTGCCGGTCTGCCCTGATGTGCCGATCAGAACCGTGATTTTTTCATGCCGAATAACGTTCAAAAGGAAACCGTCTTCTCTATTTTTAAACCAGGGCACTGCCGATGGATCCTTGGCGAACTTTTTCTTATATGGTTCCAGAGCGCGATCTTTAGTTACCATACCCCTGCTATCCAAGGCAAAGATGCGCTGTCTGGCTTCGGCCTCATCAAGGCCGCTTTCAAGAAGAGCATTTTCTATCTGTTCGGCAATACCGATCCCGCCGGCTCCCGCACCATATATAAGATAGACTTGATCTTTCAGTTCTTCCCCTTTGATTTTCATTGCCGTAAGAACTGCAGCCAGGGTCACGGCGCCGGTCCCCTGGATATCATCATTAAAAGAGATCAAATCGTGTAAATAAGTGTCCCTGATCGCAAAGGCATTCTGTTTTGAAAAATCTTCCCACTGGCAAAGGGCATTTGGAAAAACCGCTTTAAATGCGCGGGCGAATCGCTGGATAAAATCAACATAATCAACGCCGGTGAGCCTTTCATGACGCCAACCAAGATAGTTATCATCGACAAGCAGTTTTTTGTTGTCAGTACCGACATCCAGGGATATGGGTAAACAGTGCCAGGGAGCTATGCCGGCACCCTGGGTATAGAGCATTAACTTGCCGAGACAGATAGCAATGCCGCCGGCGCCCTGATCCCCGATACCCAGAATTCCCTGGTTATCAGTGACCACGGCCACCCTGATATCGCGGTGCCCGTACCCCCACAATATTTCTTCCGCCTGGTTGATATTTCCCGGGAAAAAATGCAGACCATTGGCCTTGCGGAACAATGACGAATAATTCTCGGAAGCGAGCGCCACGGTAGGGGTATAGATAATCCGCATAAACCGGGCGATATCGACGGCAATCAAAGCGTGAGCCAAGGTTGCATTACGGTCGAAAAGGGAACGAATATAAACAAATTTTTCAATATCTTCCTGTTTATTATCAATAACATAAAGGCAGTTTTTCACCTGTTCGGACAAGGTTCTCACTCTTGGCGGCAAAGTCCCGCTTAGACCCAGAAGATTCCGTTCCTCTTCGTTAAAAGCAGTGCCCTTGTGAAGGTAATTGTTTTGTTGAATGCCTGCCCCCCTGGTATACGCCAGTATCTCCCTGGTATTCCCGTATTCGTCATATATAAATTTATAGTTTTTCTCGGGCATGGAATTCATATCCTTTCAGCATATTATACCGGGAAAAGGATAATGTTGGAAATAATGGGG
>JAYEJK010000346.1:0-2317 GCA_034660535.1 Thermodesulfobacteriota bacterium
ACTTATACGTCCAGTTTGGGACGATTATTTTTGTCCAACTGCCTTAACAGGAGGTTTCTTTTTTTCTAGTCTGTTATATATTTTATATTTATTTACAATGTGTTAGTTTAACCTTTTGTAATTACAGTATATAACGTTCGTTCCGAACATTCCTAACTTCATTGGACCCCACTATGCGATTGGTAATGTTGTTACCTTCTGACCTTATAGTACAAATATCCCCATAGTTTTTTGTTATTGTCATACAAGTTAAATATATGCAAAACCGGATTTCACCCCAGTGCGGTGGTTCCTACATACAAGGCGGAATAAATTTTAAATATTACTTGTTCGAGCCTTGATTTTACCCGCTTTTCTTTTCAGATTTTTAAGTTTCTCCCGAGGATTGTTCTCATTTCAGGCTTCACCCGCCTTTTTTAATGTCTTCTTAATTATTTTATCACTGATTCTGAACTTCTTTATCATGAGCTCATCAATAAGAGGCCGAACTTCATGAATTTGGCCAAGGCTCTTGGCCAAAATGAAGAGACCGAGCAATCCCATTATTTCAAAACCAGCGATAACGGCGCTCTTTCTGGCCTTTTCCTCATCCAGCAATATCAGATCGGCATTCAATTCTCTGGCCAGAACCAGAACTTCAGCCTCCCCTTTTTCAAGACTGCCCAGCAGAAAAGCTACCTGTATTTTGTCCTTAGGGTCTGGAAAGAAATAACTTGGATTTTCCGTTTCCGAACTGTATCACACCTTTAGCCGGTTTGACATCCCCGAAATCCTCACCGTAGCCCTGCTACGCTTGCGGTTTCGTGAATATCAAACCGACTAAATCTGCAACACATTTCGGATCGGAATTACCCAAGTTATTTCTTTCCAGACCCTTAACCGACTTTGCCTCGATCCATGCGGCTTCTTTTATGACTTTAGACCCGGGTTTTCCTTTGCCCCTTTCCACTACTTCCTTAAAAACCTCTTCAGGGATATAAACCTTAGAAAAGATTTTTTTGAGCAGGTCTAATTTTGTAAATATTCGGGTACGTATGGAAAACTTTAAAAAACCAAGGAATGTAAATGTTTGGCAGTGCTTCATATGCACGCGATCAGGCTGGAGAACTATAGTTGGCTATGTGAACCAGCCTGATCGTGTGCAGATGGAGTGCTGCCGAATATTTACCTAATTTTCCTATTTTTACCAGCCCAATCAGGATTGTAGAATCACTGACAACAATCATTTTTTGAGCCTTTCGGAAAGGTTATCAGCGGTTTCAAACTCACGTTTCATTTCATCCTGATCATAATCAACAACCGGAACACCATTATCGCTAAGATACTCTATGAAATCCCACTTAGAAAGATCTGAGAGTTCAGATGCCCTTCCCAATGAAAGAACTTTTTCCTTGAAACATTTCAGTGCGAGAAGTTTCCTTGATTCCCCAGCTATTTTTTTCTTAGTCAACCCGGAGGCAGAAAGGGAAAGATATAGCTCTTCCGGTAAATCTATAACGGCCTGCACATTTCCCATTTTTTTATCTCTACTTTCACAATTTTATGTTCAATATATTATTTTTATAGCAGCTTAAGATTACAAAACTCAAGTAAAAGGGTAAAATAAGGATGTCCATTAAAGTACCCCTGTCAACGGTAGATCATGACATACTTTGCATCAGGATTAACAATCCAATATTCCTTGACGCCATGCTTTTCATAAAGCAGCAGTTTTTCGGTCTGATCTTTCTATTATCTCCCATCTCTCATCATCAGGCCAGGAAAGATAATCTGCGTAACTGATTTTTTAGCTAGTGTCCGTCCAGAAATGAGCAATTTTGTTCAAGGTCAAGGCATGCGAAAAAAATAACCGGAGGCATATAGTTGATATTCCGAGGATTATTTTTTTCGTACCCCAAGGGCATTTGCTGCGCGGCACGTAACGCGGAGATTGGACAAAAGGGCCATTTCTGGATGGGCACTAGTTATGTGTAGTTAGATGGCAAATGTATTATGATACTAATGATCCAATCTCAATGTTGCCAACATAGTCTTTCCGTTAAAACCCTTTTTCCCCATGAAAGAGAAGGATTTTGACAGAGAGAATATGTGAACAAAATTGTTAAAATGACTCAGCTCGTTCTGCAAACATGAAAAAGACCCATTAAATGTTAACATCCACACTTCGACATTCGACATTATCTTTTGTTTCGCAACCCGCAACCCGCAACCCGCAACCCGCAACCCGGCAAAGTATAATTCGCCTGTCCCTTATATCTCGCTCCTTATATCTCGCTTTCTGGGCAAAGGCACAGCCGAGATATGACTTGCCAACACC
>JAYEJK010000347.1:0-2313 GCA_034660535.1 Thermodesulfobacteriota bacterium
ATAATTTTATTCTCGTTGATGACGAAAAGATCGTAAACACTGAGCTAAGGTTCCCGGATGAATTTGTCCGGCATAAGATCCTGGACATAATGGGTGACCTTTACCTGCTGGGCCGGCCGATACAAGGCAAGATAACCGCGAATATGACCGGTCATACTGAAAATGTTGAACTTGTCCGTATGCTGCGTGACGAGATGGGGTTGTAATTACGAGTTAGAAGGAAACAAAAAAGGGCATGTTGCAACCCGACGCAACATGCCCTTTTTTGTTTATGAATGAATCTCTTTTGATTCTAAACCCCGTCTTTATTGGAATGGCAGACAAAGCAGCCATTGCCGGCGCCGGCCCCTGTGGTACCCGCAGACATCAGAGAATAATCCCATCTGAGAATATCCGAATATGGACTTCCGTGAGGCCGGTGACAGGATAAGCACATGACAAGATCCGTCCCAGGCGTTACGGTTGCGCTTGGTTCCGTGTAACCGGTAAAATCCGGCCGGGCCACCGGAACATTCGGATCGTAAATCGTATAGGCCTCATACTCCGAATCAGGGGTCGTATCCGGCAATACCGCATCCGAAGGATGTCGAATCCAAGCACCGCCGGCATTTTGCTGTTTGTGGAAATTTCCGTGGCAGCCGCAACAGTAGGCGGTCATCGTATTGCCGTTGTTATAGAAACCTGCTGAACCAGTCTTGCCCCCTACAGACCCCAGATACTCATTATGGTCGTCCGCCCCTTTTGTAGCATGCCAGTCACTATCCTCGATACCATTAACGCCGCAACCATTACCGGACATATGTCCTGATAGAAAACGGTAATATCCGCCCGTGGAATCTACTACCGTGGCCGAGTCATCGGCATGATGCATTACATTAAGATGACAGCCCTGACAGCCGCTTCCGAGACTTGGAATCGAGGTTTGTTCCACTGCCAGTGTTGCGTGACAAGCGGCCGTGCCACAGCTGGCATAGAATCCCGGCGCTCCTTCAGCCGCAGTAATTTCAGAGTCCTGACCCGCTATTCCAAACACATTATGTCCTTTGGTATCATCATTGCCGCCTCCATCCGCCACCCAGTAAAAATTGCCCCCGGCAAGATAATTGGCCGGTGCGCCGCCTGTGTAGTTAACGACAGGGACTGTACATCCGCCCAAAGAATACGTTGTGGAAGAAGTGTTGGAAGAATGGCAGCCCACACAAGTGCTCGTGAGGAGTGTGTTATTCGGTTCCGCAGAGAGATCACTGCCGTTCTGACTGTTGTGCATGGTATGGCAGTTGGCGCATTGTCCGGTCACTTTTGCGAGAGACTGGCAGGGAGGGATAAGCAACAAAGCTAAAAAAAATGGTGTTAGAATTATTGATTTTGTCATGATGTGCCTCCTCTCCTTTTTTATAAGCTTGTTGTATCAACCTGAACTTAATAATAGGGCAGTCTAAATTTATTGTAGCATAATCCAAACTTTAAGTCAACTTGACAGCGCAACAACAGTTCGGGGAGGATGTAACATAGTGAAATAATAAGTTTTATTGCACTGCCATCAGGCGCAGATGCAGCGCCGGTAAACGATTACTGATGTCTTTTTTTTGATGGGATTCCTTCAACCTTTTTGCCGGACGGCTTTATATCACATGAGACTTGCTTCGCGATACTGGTTGTTGGATGTTTGATGCTGGAGAAAGAAGAAAAGATTTACTCGTAATTCGTAATTTTTAAATTACTAACCCAGATAAACTGGAAATTTTTAAAGGTCCTGGACTATTTTCAGTACCCCCCTGAGGGGTATAAGTACCTTAACAGTTGCGTGTAACTATTTAAAAATATTTCACCCTTTTGATTTCTTGCCACTCATTTCAGTACCCCCTTGAGGGGTATAAAAAACAAGAAAATTACCACTAAGGTACTAATGAGTTAGCCTTAAGAAAACAAAAAGGGCATGTTGCGTCGGGTTGCAACATGCCCTTTTGAGTCGATGAATCTATTTTGATTAAACCCCGTCCTTATTGGAATGGCAGACAAAGCAACCATTGCCGGCGCCAGCCCCTGTGGTACCCGCGGACATCAGAGAATAATCCCATCTGAGCATATCCGAATATGGACTTCCGTGAGGCCGGTGGCAGGAAAGGCACATGACAAGATCCGTGCCCGGTGTTACGTCCGCGCTTGGTATAGTGTAACCGGAAAGGTCCGGCCGGGCCACCGGAACATTCGGATCGTAAGTTAGGTATACCGTCATTCCCGCAGGCGGTTAGCGGGAATCCAGAAATGTATTGGTTTCCAAAACTACCACCACTTATTGAGAAGTTACGAATA
>JAYEJK010000348.1:0-2289 GCA_034660535.1 Thermodesulfobacteriota bacterium
ATTCTTTCCTCACTTTGCATTGACGTTTTTTGCACGGACAAACAAGTTTGTCCATGCCACCCATCAGGCAGTTACAAAAAATGGTGCAAGGCTTTCCTCCCCCAAATCCGTTATAATCAGAAAATATCTTCAAACTGGAAGGGATTAATCCCGACAAGCCTGCCCTGCTGATCTTTGATGAGATTCAGCTTTTGGGTGACCCGGCCAATCTCTTAAAACTTCTGCATGATCATTTCCCAAGGCTAGGAATTATTGCCACAGGCTCTTCCAGTTTGAAAATCAAACATAAATTTTCAGATTCTCTTTCCGGGCGAAAACGAATTTTTCAAGTTGAACCATTAAATTTTGATGAGTTCCTGGTTTTTAAAGGTGAAGATCAGCTTATTCAAATCAGGTCTTTCTATACTGAAGGAGAGAATGAAGCTCTAATCCCATTGGTTAAAACCTATCACTCTTATTTTTTGAATCTTATTGATGAGACCGATGACTTTGTTTACGTGCCTGCTTATCTCTTCTAACTTCACCTTTTTATTTCAGTTCTATGCCGAATCCGGAGGAAGTCGGACCTTCAATCCGGTGATTCAAGAAGGTCTTTTTTTTGAGACTGGGCATGTAGGGTGCGAGGGCATTAATGATTGATGGCTAATCGAAATAACTTTCGAGTTTATTGAGATTAACTGTCAGTATTTCTTCGTTTTTCTGTATCCCTGTTATTCTGTCCGCAAAGACGGCATAGACTACCCTCTTTGGTTGGTAATGATCAATTACCTCCAGGCCTTTATTTTGCAGGGATGCTATTTCCCGGTATCCCGCCTGGCCGAGTTTACACTCTCCTAAAATCAACGTACTCTTTTGTTCGTCAATCGCCACAATATCAATTTCATTCTGCCGGTTCCACCAGGATCCTACTTTTGGACTGTCGTTTATGCTGAAATCATTTTGTTCCCGAAATTTGGGTCTGCTGATTACATTTTTGCAGATATTTTCAAAAATTGGACCCATATGGTTTGGTAAATCTTCCATTATTATCTTTAAAATATGGTTTTTTCTGCCTTGTTCAAGTTCACTGAAATACCTTGGGATGTACCGAAACCAGAAAGCTGCAAAAGGATCAGCCATTGTATACAATCCTTTTCGGCTCTTGTGGGGCATTTGTTCTGTTATTGGCACTATTCGTTCGATAAGGTGCATTTCCTTAAGTATCTCAAGATAAGGCCCCAAAGCTTGTGCGGAAAGTCCAATAAAAGAACCTATGTCAGCTACTTTCCGGCAACCACGGCTTATGGCCTGCAGGATTGAATAATAATTCACATATTTACGTATCTCATCAACCAGCAAAAAGCTGGGTTCTTCGTAGAGATAACCATCTACATCCAGAACGACGTTGCTGATGAACTCTTTAATTTTCTGGTCACCAATCAACTCAATATATTTTGGAACACCACCGGTGATACTATAAAACTTCAGGCGTTCTTTAATGTCTTTTTTAACAAATTTGCCATAATCTGCAAATTCAACAGGGCGCAGCCGCACCTGGGCAGTCCTTCGACCATAAAGAGGGGAAGAAGCATTTAATACATGCTCATGCATCATAGAGACAGCTGATCCGCAGAGAATCAACATTACAGGAAAATGCTGTAGTTTGTGATCCCAAATCTGCTGCAGTATGGACGGCAAAGCAGGGTCGGTCTTGACCAGATACTGAAATTCATCGATCACGAGAATGATTTTTTCTGTTGTTTCCTTGTATTGAGCTGCGATTCGGTCTGCGAGGTAATCAAAAAGGACCTCCCAGTCTGTGACTTCTGATCTTTCCAAAAAGCGGTCTTTTAAGAAATCAGCAAGATGCCCACGAAACCGATTAAGTTGAATGTGCCGGGTAGCTTCAATAGAGGCATGGAATATCCCCTTTTTTCCCTGAAAAAACTCTCGTAACAGTCGGGTTTTTCCAAGGCGCCTTCGGCCATACAAAACCACAAAACTGCTTCCTTTGCGCTTGTATTCTCGTTCAAGAGAATTGAGTTCGTCTGTTCTGTTTATGAAACGCATTTATATAAAATATTTTAGTATAATTTAGATTAGGCTAATTTATTAATTACTACTATGTTTTATTTATAAATGCAAGCTGCAATTGATGTTGGTTAGTTGGTTAGTTGGTTAGTTGGTGTTAAGATGCGAATAGTGTAACGCCTGATACCCATTTCACTGACAAAATAGTGTAACGCTTTTTCCCCGCCTTACCCTGCCCCAAAAAATTACTAAATACCCCGCCTATCCCGCAAATATTGC
>JAYEJK010000349.1:0-2282 GCA_034660535.1 Thermodesulfobacteriota bacterium
TAGTTATGCCTATCAGTTAAAATGAGAAGCATTCCCAAATTCTTAAAATTCATTTTGGAGCATTTTTTTCAGCGCCAATGCATAATCAGCGCCCAAATTCTTGTCAAGAATAGGTGCAGAAGGCGAACCGTAACAATCCGGGAATACTCCCCAATTAAACTGAACCAGTGCCCAGGAATCACATGAGAAAAAAATTATCCATTGTAATGAGTTCTCCTTTAACATCCAGCTCCTGCTCAGCATCACGTAGAGCACGTTCTTCACGCCCCCTTGTTTTATTATCCGAAGCGTTATAACATGCCTGATAAAGCTTGATCTCACCTTGCCTGTTTACAGTTAAAAAATCTACTTCATAACGCTTTTCAGTCAAGTAGTAATAGACTTCATTCCCCTGTCGCCGCAGGTACAGATAAACAAGGTTTTCAAACTTTGAGCCAAGGTCACGATCCGATTTCCAATCAAAGGCCCGCACAATTCCCGTATCAACCGCATAAATTTTTCGTGGATTAGAGTGCACTTTCCGCATTGATTCGCTGTATAACGGAACTGTGAAGGCCAAATAGACGTCATTGATATGACCAATATATTCATGCAGACTGTTTTTGCTGACCTTGATTCCCTGGCTTTTCAGGTCATTGAATATTTTATGCACGGACATACTTCTCCCATGGGACCCGAGAAGAGTCCTTATAAGATATTTTATCAATATAATATTTGTTATACCATGACGCTCAACAATATCTCTAAATGTAACAACGTCAACATAATCCTGTAGAATCTGAGTTCTTGCACCCTGTTCCAGGGTAACAACCTCCGGGAACCCACCGCAATTTAGATATTCCAATAGATGTTTGTTTACATTATCGCGTACCGCCTGCCCATAGATTTTGTATTCAATGGAAATTTTTTTGGCCCGAAGGTATTCTTGAAAACTATATGGCCACACTTCTATTGAAACTGAGCGCCCCCTCAATGAGGTAGCAATTTCTTTGCTTAGTAGTTTCGCAGATGAACCGGCCAGATAGATTTTGACTTTTCGGCTGTCAAAAATTCGCCTTATTACAAGCGCCCATCCCTCAACATTTTGAATTTCATCCAGGAAGAGATGGCAAAGACGATTATGATTTTCAGGGAACAAGCTGTAAAAGCTATCTATGATTTCCGAAAGTTTGGAGGCATCGGCAGGTAGCAGTCTATCGTCTTCAAAATTCAGGTACAGGATACTTTCAATTGATTCTCCGCTTTGTAACAGTTCATGTATTTTCTGGAACAGAAAGGAAGTTTTCCCAGTTCTCCTCATGCCGATTAATACTTCAATTTTCCCTGGAATCCTGGGCAGGACAATATCTCGTGCGATAAGCTTTTGGTTCAGTTTGTCACGAAATTCGGCGATGAGTATTTGAATAAAATCCTGCATTCTAAAATGAGCCCCTCCAGATAAATACAATTTATGATAATTGTATCCCTGTTGACTGATTCACATATACACCATTCAGCCTTTTCCGTCAAGTACACATACTCTCATCAACCCTGGGGCCTCAACCTCCGCCTCTCATTACATAAAAAACAGACCAACATGGTAAAAGGGGACATCTGGTGCGCCATGTGGGGTAATGGGGACATTCCTTAAATAAGTAAATAACTATCCGATCAAGACGAAGCAGTCCTATAAATACACAAGAACTTCATTTTTTTGCCAAGCTGCATTGTATAACTTTTTCGTAACCGTTCAGACCCCTCCTTCAAATTTGTGACATGCTTTCAAATCAGACCTGCTGATTTTATCACGAACAAGAAAATCATCTGCCCCCAGATTTGTTATGTCAAATTTTACATCCTGGCGATCCATACTCGAAAAGATGACAACAGGAAGTTTTGGAAATTCGTGACGCATATTTTCAAAGATAGTTAGGGTCTGGGAAGAAAATAGTTACACGCTGCTGTTAAGGTACTTATACCCCTCAGGGGGGTACTGAACAGAGTCCAGGACCTTTAAAAATTCCAGTTTATCTGGGTTAGTCCAAGACGGATGCAAAGATTCTCCCTGTTCCGGTTCGGTGGCTTGCGTCCATAAAGATCGTTAATGATCAATATCCTGGGAAATGTCATGTTATCTCTTGCCAATGTTTTGGTTTGACCGGTATAATTCCTTGAATTCCCAGAAAATCTTTGTAATCGTTCACAGGCCCTCCATCTGAACGCGCCCAACGGAAGTGCCCTTGGGGTGCGATCAGCCCGGCTCACATATTACTTATATGGTGAGCCGAACTGCTAGCGCCCAT
>JAYEJK010000350.1:0-2280 GCA_034660535.1 Thermodesulfobacteriota bacterium
TGTGAGGTTACAAAACCGCAGGACTAGCAGCGCTAATTTGAGGATTTTGTAACCTCACAATCGGCCCAAAACGGCCTGAAGATGAGATGGAAGATGTACAAGTTATTTTTACTTGAGCCCTAAGACTGTAATCGTTCAAACGGAGGTCCTGTGAACGATTACAAAAAATGGAGCAGGCTGTAAGCCGGATTTTGTACCCTGTTCAGGGCCATGATCATTTATCTGGGACATCGGTCACCCGATATCTCTTGCGACCTACCCGGGAACTTCGGACGGGCAGCCCTCAAACGTTCCCCTATTTGGTCTTGCTCCGGGTCGGGTTTGCCATGCCTCCCATGTCACCATGGAAGCGGTGAGCTCTTACCTCGCCTTTTCACCCTTACCGGGTTTCAGGTACAAGACCTCGAACCCGGCGGTATGTTTTCTGTGGCACTTTCCTCGGGGTCACCCCCAGTTCGCGTTACGAACCACCCTGCCCTGCGGAGTCCGGACTTTCCTCCAGCATGTTTGAGACACGCCGGCGATCATGCGCCTGCTCCAAATCCCTTGCCCGATCAACCTTTGCCACCCTCCGGCAGATGATAAATGATCCTGTTACATGTGGGACAAAAATAAAGCTTATCCTCTTTCAAAAGATCGTTAAAGAGCTGTGGAGGAATATTCATGTGGCAACCCTGACAAACTCCTTGAGTAACACCAACAATTCCGACACCCTCTCGCCTTTCCAGAAGCATATCGTATTTTTTCAGGATCTTTTTTTCAATATCCTTGGCCTTCTGCGCACGTGCCTTGACCGTGGAGGATTTCTTGGAATTAATATCTTTTGCGATCTTATCAATATTTCCCTGCTCCTTTGCCAGGAGCTTTTCCTCTGCCTTATTTACTGTGACTTGCTCGTCAAATTTGGCTTTAAAGGACTCGACCAATTCCAAAAGCTGTATCATTTCGTCTTCCCGCTGCTTATTGGCCCTTTTCCCGTCCTCGATCTCCTTCATCAGACATTGATATTCCCGGTTGTTCTGGATATTCATCACCTTACTCTGTCGATCCTTGACCCGGGCCGTTTCATCCTCAAGATCCGTTTGCAGTTTGTTTTGCTGAATTTCCGCAGCCTCGATCTTGCGGGCTATCTGCTCAATGGCAGCCTTTTGTTCATAAATCACTGATTTCCGCTTCTCAAGTTCAGAGTATCCTTCGGCCATCTCTTGATCGAATTTACGTATATCGAGATCAATGACCTGCAGTTCCACTAACTTGCTGATGTTACCTTCCAATTTTATTCCCTCGACTTGTCAAATATAGAGTATTATTCTCATGAGCCGTGCACCACATAATTATGCCACGGACTTTGCTGACTAGTAGTTGCCTTAATTTTTATATCCAGCCTTTTTTCAGCTAAAACCGACTGCAAAGATGAAACCAGAACCGGGACAATCTGATTTTCCGTTGCAAAATGGCCTGCATCAATTATGCAGAAACCAACCGCTTCCGCCCATCTGGCAACACTGTGCTTGACCTCACCGGTAATATAAATCTGAGCGCCCATGCTGAATGCTGTTTCTGCGAGGTCTGAGCCGCTGCCCCCGCAGACAGCTACCATATTTACCTCAGCCGGCAGCCTGCCGGAAATGCGTAATACGGAAATATTCAGTTCCCCAGCCAGATGTTCTAAAAACGTCTGTGACTCCACCGGATCGGAAAAACTTCCAATACGCCCCAGACCGGACACCATCGGCTTAGCGCCCGCATCTGACCTTACTGTAACTGAAAACTCTTTAGAAACAAGCGGTTTTGTATTTTCAAGGCCAAGCTTTGCCGCCAAGACATCATTCACACCGCCGGATACCATATCAAGATTAGTGTGACATCCTATTACCGCAATTTCTGAACCAAGGGCTTTCATCAATAGGCGGCCTGTAGGCAAATCCGTGCGCACCGAACTAAGCGGCTTGAAAATCATGGGGTGATGAGTGACAATAGTATTTATTCCTGCCGAAACCGCCTCATACAGGATCTCTTCCGTCAAATCCAGCGCCACAAGCACCCCTGAAACCTGCTGATCCGGGTCACCCACCATGAGCCCGACATTGTCCCACGGTTCCGCCGACCCAAACGGGGCAATATCGTCAAGAACCGTAAGCAGGTCATTCAATTTCATCTCTGGAATCCTTGAAAACAGCACTTTTGCGGGCTCAACAAATACCTAACCCGGATAAACTGGAATTCTTTAAAGGTCCTGGACTATTTTCAGTACCCCGCTGAGGGGTATAAGGGCTCAAG
>JAYEJK010000351.1:0-2272 GCA_034660535.1 Thermodesulfobacteriota bacterium
GGGGGTACTGAACAGAGTCCAGGACCTTTAAAAATTTCCAGTTTATCTGGGTTAGATTGTTGTGGAGCAAATAATGCCCACAAGTGGATTTTGAATAGATTTTCCTTCCTTCATTATTCGACATTCCCTGTTCGACATTCGACATTCAAACAGTATGTTCAATGGCTAAACTGCATTATCTCCATGGTGTCATTTTTTTGTATTGCACCCGCCTCCAAAGTAATGCCGGATTTTTCGAAAAAAGGCTCTGGGGAATCATTTTTCCCCATTTCGGACTTCTAAATGCGGCATCTATTGACTTTTCAAACAGGCTCTTACAGGGCGAGGGTTTCCGGTCCGATGGCTTTTAACTGCCCCGTGATCAGTTACATTGAACCTGCCGGGTTTAAAAGATTTCGTCATGGTGGTTACCCCCTGTGTCAGGATAGATGTCGCCTTCAGGGCAAATTTAATGCAAGGCTGGATTATTTAAACACAGAAAGGGATGCTGCCGACAAGGTTTCAGCAAAGCAAAGAAAAAGATCCAGAAACAAATTTATGTCTTAAAGAAAAAGCGGGCGGAACTTTCAGCATTTGATATTGAGCTGCGCCATTATGCTGACATGAAGATATCACTTGATCTGGACGATGGTGTAAAAGTGAATTATGAGGGGTTGGTTTTAACTTCGGCCATTATAACGGTGGGCATAGCCCACCCTACAAGAGAACTAAGAATAACATGGTGGAAATATGTATTTTTTGTAGGGTGGGCTGTGCCCACCTTTGCCCAATGAAAGACTTGTGGCCGAAATTAAAACCAACCCCAATTATGACAGGTTCGGAAATTTGTTAGCTGAAAAAAAGGCTGTAACTGGGAAGAAATAATGTTTTCACCCCAAGAAAAGAATTTTAAATTAAGGCAAAGTTTATGACCGGTCAAAATGAAAATAAAATGTTCGTATCTGATAAGACATATAAACAGTTTTCAGACAGTATCTGCAAGCTTCTTGAGGAAGCTCGGAGACATACCGTCAGGTCGGTTAATGCCATACTTGCTGCCACGTACTGGGAAATCGGGCGGCGAGTTGTTGAGTTTGAGCAGGAAGGAAAAGAGCGGGCGGAATATGGCAGCGCCTTGCTTCAGCGACTTTCAAAGGATTTGACAAAACGTTTCGGCAGGGGATTCGGTGTTGATAACCTCCAGAGGATGAGGGCGTTTTACCTGGAATACAAACCAGAGACCATTTACGCGACATTGTCGCGTAAATCTAATGAGGAAAATGTCTCATCAGAAAAATACGCTACACTGTCGCATATTTCTGTCGAACAAGTTCATCAGATAAAATCCAAGACAGCATCTCGGATTTTTACACTAAAAGAACTTGCCTCTGTTTTTCCTCTACCGTGGTCCGCATATGTGCGACTGTTATCTGTCAAAAATGACCATGCCCGAACGTTTTATGAAACCGAAGCTCTGCGCGGTGGATGGTCGGTGCGTCAGCTAAATCGACAAATTTCATCCCAATTTTATGAACGTACGCTTTTATCCCGCAATAAGGCTGCAATGCTTGAAAAGGGTAGTACCCCTGAAAATAATGACATCACCAGCCCCGAAGAAGAGATAAAAGATCCTTTTGTCCTGGAATTTCTTGGGCTGAAAGATGAATATTCGGAAAACGATCTGGAAGAAGCGTTAATTCATCATCTTGAAACATTTCTCCTTGAACTTGGTAGTGGTTTTGCGTTTATAGCCCGCCAGAAAAGGTTGCGGGTTGGTAATAAATGGTATCGTGTTGACCTTGTTTTTTATCACAGGCGTTTGCGATGCCTTGTCCTGATCGACCTTAAAGTTGGCGAATTTTCACATGCTGATGCCGGGCAGATGCACCTTTATTGCAACTATGCATCAGAGCACTGGACTAATGAGGCAGAAAATCCTCCGGTTGGATTGATCCTTTGTGCTGAAAAGGACAATGCTGTAGCAAAATATGCCCTTGACAGGCTTCCTAATAAAATTCTTACGTCAGAATACAAACTGGTTTTACCCAATGAAGAAGAATTGGTGGAAGAACTTATAAAAACAAGAAAAATGCTGGAAAGCAGGAAAAAATAAGCTAAAGTGGATTTCAGTTAATTCTCTAACAACCTGTCAGAGAATTGAAACTGATATCAATTTAAACAAGTTGCGTGAAAGATAATATGGATATCAAACAAATCAAAGACAGCCTGAATAAGATTTTCAATGAAGAAAACAGGCGGATTATCTTCTGGTATGATGCTGAAAAGGAATTTG
>JAYEJK010000352.1:0-2263 GCA_034660535.1 Thermodesulfobacteriota bacterium
CTGCCTTCCGTTTATAATACCATCTTTCACACATTTTTCAGAACTGCATTTTGGACAAATAGCCATAAGACCTCCTGTGGTAAGTTGAGACCTCATGATAGCATAGCTATATTAAATTAACAATGCCATAATGATTATCCATCAGGCAGTATGCATGGATCAAGGCGTCATACCGCTCGGTAGCGGATTCGAGATATTCGAGAAATTTTTCGCGGTCGCGCTTGCTCTTGAACAAAGGATTGAGAGCGACAAAAAACATGTCGCATCAATCCTTACTGGTTCGCTGTCAATCTTATGTTACTTCGACAAGAAGCGTCTTGCCTAAGGCTTGGGCAAATCTATCTAAAGTTGATAATTTTATATCCTCAGCATGATTTTCAATGCGTGAAATCGCTGATTTTTTCGTTTTCAACTTTTTGGCAAGCTGCTCCTGTGTAAGGCCGGATTCTTCTCTGGCAATTTTGAGCATTACTCCAATCTTGAAATCTTTATAGCCTTTATCATAATCCTTGGCAAAGTCTGAGTCTCGAACTTTGCGTTTTGTAATATAATTTTGTAGATCACTCATTTCCTATCCTCCTTTTGAAATAGTCTCTTTTTCGTCCTTCAGCAGTCTTGATTGCGTTTTGAGGGGTTTTTTGAGTTTTCTTTTGAAAAGCATAATCAAGGACCACTAAATTAGAGCCATCCAAAAAGCCCAGCAACCGGTACGCTTCGCCTCCAGATTTAACCCGAACTTCCCAAATATCATCCGTATTGACGAGTTTTTTGAAATATTGTTTCGGCACCATGGGAAGATCTTCTATCAGACTCAGGACCCAAGACACTTTTTTAGCGTGCTTGGATGGTAACAAATCCAAAAACTTTTCAACTGGGCAATGACCGGTTGAAGTCTGATAGAAAATTATTTCTCTCATAATATAAATTATGTTAACATGGATGTTAACAATGTCAAAGACAAAAAGGATAGGATAAAAATCTGTGTTTTAAGGAACGTAAAGCTGAGTGGCTGGGCAACGATAACCGAAAAACTATGATAAAAGTAAAAACTACCGGTCAAATGCTGCCTTTCAAAAAGCGGCACGGCTTTGCCCAGTCCATCTCAAGCGCCTTGTTCGCATTTTTCATATAGTGTTTCTGGAGCAATATCAGCGCCATTCGGCCAAGCGATAGTGCCGCCTTCTATTGAGGCCTTTTTGAAAAACTCTATATCATTAAGTGGTTTAAAAATTGTTCCTCTTTTTAGATAGGGAGAAAAATCAATTTCTCCTGTTGCGCCATCATCAAAAACGATAGAATAAATATAGTTTTTTTTATACTTGATTTTTTTTACATCATTCATGTCCCACATGGTAATTTATCCTCCCTAATCCAGTGGAGATATTTTTTTAATTTCTTTATCGTTTCTGGCCAAATTCCAGTTCTCCATCAACTCATCTGCATACAAATCCACCCATTCTCTTATCAATTTTCTTGCAGTTTTTGACTTTATATCTCCTTTCAAAATGTTGCCATTGAAATCAAAAACAGCCTTATTGCCTTGATAATCCGCATGAAAATGTGGCGGATTATGTTCATCATAAAACATTCGTATTATTATCCCAAAAAATCTCGAAATTTCTGGCATATATGCTCCAATATTTATGCAAAAAACTCAACGGCGGTACTCCGCTTGTTGAAGTGTCAAGTTCTCATTTCGATTCGATAGCTGTGGTTGGCTATGAATGAGCATAGATAATCATTATTCCCCTTCGTCACAATACCGGGTGACCCATCTAATCTCGGTTTCGATATCCTACAATTCCACCGAGCACAAGTAGCCCAAGTCCGATACTACCGCCTAATATCGTTGCCGGGACTGTAAAATACCAGATGATCGCGATTATTGTAAATAAACACTTGCCACCCGTAGATGCCTGCGCGCCCCAGAGCATTCCAGTAATGAAGCTAATGAACCAAAGTGCAAAAACCATATCTTTCCAATCAAACCTTTTTTGTCTGCTTCGTGCGAACGCCGCTAATCAGCCACGCGGCTTTTTGCGTCGGCTGAATTAGCTTTGTGTACGCCCGGCATGGGCGTGAACTTATGGGGTTCAAATCCCCTGTAAGTGTTCCTGTGCTATGCAATGTAGCGTAAGCATGAATTACTAGCCGAAGGCAAGGGCGTTACCGTGAGGTAGGGTCTGAAGGAAGCCTGAGTGCAAACTTGTGAGCTGACGAACAGAAACGTCATATAAGGCCGAGTCCCCGGGTAAGGCAGCAC